>DASXIH010000237.1:0-5654 GCA_036498125.1 Thermoanaerobaculia bacterium | reverse complement strand
CCGCACATCGGACGCCGTGCGCCCGTACCCCGGGCGCTTTCCGCCCGCACCGCGGCAGTGTCCGCCCCCGCTGCGGGCGCCTCCCGCCCGCACCGCCGGACACCATCCGCCCGCAGGTCGGGTGCCGTCCGCCCGCACCGCGGACACTATCCGCCCGCACGTCGGGCGCCGTCCGCCCGCACTGCGGACACCATCCGCTCGCACGAGGGGCGCCGTCTGCCCGCGTTGCGGACACCATCCGCCCGCACGTCGGGCGCCGTCCGCCCGCACAGCGGACGCCACCCGCCCGCACCGCGTTCGAGGACGCGGCGGCGGGTTAGGCGACGTCCTCGATTCTGGCTATACTGGCCATGTGAAAAAGGCCAGTGTGTCCGAAACGAAGAACCACCTCAGCGCTATCCTGCGAGAGGTGCGGGAGGGTGAGACGTATCTCATCGTCGATCACGGCAAGCCGGTCGCGCGTATCGAGCCGCTTTCGAAACGTACCGAAGACGCAGATATGCGGCGTGCTGATCTCGAGCGGCGCGGGATTCTTCGCCGTGGCCGCGGGCCGGTGCGCAAGGAGATCCTTCAGACCCGGCCTCCGCGCCTCCCGAAAAAAATCAGTGCCGTTGCCTTTCTGCTAGCTGAGCGCGAGGACGGGCGTTGAAGTTCTGGGACAGTTCCGCCGTCGTTCCGCTTCTGGTGTCCGAATCAAGCAGCGACGAGATCAGTCACATTCTCTCGGACGACAGGCAAATGCATGTTTGGTGGGCGACCGAAGTCGAATGTACCTCGACGCTGGCGCGATTGGAGCGCGAAGGCGTCGATCCGGCGGTCATCGAAACGGCGCTTTCACGACTGGCCATGCTCCGTGAGGACTGGAGCGAGATCGCTCCCGTATCGACCGTCCGCGACACGGCAAAACGCCTTCTCCGATTGCATCCGCTCCGTGCTGCCGATGCGTTGCAACTGGCGGCGGCATTTGTTCTAGCGGACAGCGATCCTGGATCGGTGAGTTTCGTGTCGTTGGATGACCGGCTTCGTCATGCCGCCCGTCTCGAAGGATTTGTCTTGCTTCCGCGATGACCAAACCCGGCCCGCGCTAGCCTGGCGACCCAGGTAAAATGCTTCCGATCGTGGCGGAATCTGAACCACAGACTCACTCGGAGCTTGCGTCTTTCGGCGAGGAACTTCGCCGGGAGAGGGAGATCCGTGCGATCTCGCTGAAAGAAATCGCGGACGCGACGAAGATCAGCAAACGGTTCCTCGATGCGATCGAGAGGAACGACCACAAGACCTTGCCGGCGCCGGTGTTCACGCGCGGGTTCGTCCGCGAGTACGCGCGCTACCTCGGTCTCAATGCCGAGGAGATGGTCAACCGGTACAACTACGCGGCGGCGGGGGATGACCGGATCGAGAAGAGCGCGCATCTCGACCGGCTGACGCCGAAGCCGTCCGACACGCCGCCGGCGCCGCCGCCGAAGCGGGGGATCCCGTCGCCGCTGGCCCGCGTCGACCGCAACATCTACCTCTTCATCCTCGTGACCGTCGCCCTCGCGGCGGTGATCTGGTGGGCGGTGGCGCGGAAGCGCGAGGCCCGCAACGAAGAGGCGCGGGCGGTGGTGGCGCCGGCAGCACGAACGATCAAGCCGAGTCGTGGTCCCGCGCAGCCGGCCGAGAATGCGGCCGCGACCGCGCAGGACGCGATTCTCCATCTCACGGTAGACATGAACGCCGACTCCTGGATTCAGCTCGAAGCAGACGGCGTCAGCGTCTTCAACGACGACATGAAGCGCGGCGATCACCGCGTGTTCGACGCCAGGAACGAGTTCCGGTTCAAAACGATCGGCAACGCGGCGGGGCCGAAGCTCTCTCTGAACGGCGTGCAGATCCCGCCGCTCGGACACGAGGGGAAGGTGCTCCACGACCGCGTCTTCAACCGCAAGACGCTCACCGACGTGCCGGTCGACAGCAACCGGAGCGAGCCTTGACAAATACGGCGGATACGGCGAATACGGCCGAGCTGAGCGCCGCCGCCGTCATTCAGCAGATCGAGTCGGGTGTCGTCCCCCGCGAAGCGCTGCTGACCTTCGCCCGCGGCTTCCTGCCGCTGGAGCAGGAGGACGTCATCGCCGTCCTGGCGTACCTCGCGATCTCGGAAGACGGCGAGACCGCCGTGCTCGCCGGAACGACGCTCGCGGAGATGCCGCCGCGCACCCTGATCGGTTTGGCGTCGAACGAGAACACCGCGCCGGAGCATCTCGCGCGGCTCGCGCGCGCGTCGCGCGAAAACGCGGTGCTCGAGGCGCTGATCCGGAATCGCGCCCTCGACGACGAGACGGTCGAGCATCTCGCGCTCACCGCCGACCCGCATCTGCAGGAAGTGATCGTCATCAATCAGGCGCGCATCCTCCGTGCGCCGCAGATCCTCGATGCGCTTCTCGCGAACCCGCATCTCAGCGGCGACGTCAGGCGGCGCGCGATCGAGACGCGCGAAGAGTTCTTCGACAAGAAAGCGCGGCTCGCGGAGCTCGGCGTCGAGGAAGACCTCGTCGACGCGCCGATCGAGCCGATCGTCGATCTGCTCGAAGCGGCGAAGCTCGAGGACGCCGCACCTGAGACGGCGGTCAAACCGTCGCTCGCACTGACCGAGGCCGATGCCAACGACCCGAAGAAGGAAGCGCTCTTTGCCCGCATTCTGAAGATGTCGGTCGCGGAGAAGGTGCTGCTGGCGTTTCGCGGGAACCGCAGCACGAGGCTGATTCTGGTCCGGGAACGCAACCGTCTGGTCGCCTCCGCTGCGGTCCGGAACCCCAGGATGACCGACGGCGAGGCGGAGAGCATCGCGGGGATGCGCGATGTCACCGAGGAGGTGCTGCGCCTCATCGCGTTGCGCCGTGACTGGATGTCGAAGTACCCCATCATCGTCGCTCTGGCGCGCAATCCGCGCACTCCTGTGGGGGTTGTCCTGCCGTTGATCAATCGATTAACCTTACGTGATTTGAAAGGGTTGAAAGACGACAGGGGCGTCGCCGAAGTGGTGCGCGCAACGTCGCGTAAGATGTATCAGGCGAAGTCGAAGTCCTGATCCCGAATGAAGGTCAATTACTACGAGGTCCTCGGCGTCGACCGATCGGCCAGTGAGCAGCAGATCCGCGATCGCTTCCGGAAGCTCGCCCGAGAGAATCATCCCGACCGTTACAAGGGAACGGACAAGGTGGATGCCGAACGCCGCTTTCAGAGCCTGACCGAGGCGGTGAACGTCCTCACGAACCCGACGCGCCGCAAGCAGCACGACGTGGAGTTTTCGAGTCCCACCAAGGGAGGGGCGGTCGACTTCGCGCAGATCGCGAAGGCGTACATGGCGAAGGGCGTCAAAGCCTACAAAGAGAACGACTTCCGCGGGGCGTACGAGAGCTTCGACCTCGCCGTGAAGCACAATGAGAAAGATGCGAAGGCGTGGTACCACGTCGCTCTGGCGGCGGCCAGGATGCCGTCGATGATGCGCCAGGCGGTGCATGCGATCGAGACTGCGGTCCAACTCGAGCCGGTCAACCCGACGTACCTTCGCGATGCCGGTAAGCTGGCGAAGATGGCGGGACTTTCGGCGAAAGCGGAGCGATATTTCGAGCAAGCGCTCCAGTGGGACCCGCAGAACGTAGAGATTCAGAGTGCATTGGCCGAGCTTCGAGCAGGTAAGGGCGAGGCGGGAAAGGGGTTCACCCTCTTCAAGAAGGGGTGAATGATGAACGTGAAGGCCTTCGGTCTGACGCACGTCGGGCGCCAGCGGCAGCACAACGAGGACTCCTTCCTCGTCGAGAACGAGGCTCACCTGTTCCTCGTCGCCGATGGGATGGGCGGTCACGCCGCGGGCGAGATCGCGTCGAAGATCGCGGTCGAGTCGATCAACGAGTTCATCGTCCACACGAAGGAAGACGACGGCACCTGGCCGCACGCCTACGACGAGCAGTACAAGCGGAGCACGAACCGGCTGATGGCGGCCGTGCGGATGGCCAACACCCGCGTGCTCGAGGCGATGCGCAAGGACGCGCGGCTGCGCGGCATGGGAACGACGGTCGTCGCCGCGCTGGCGGACGACAACAACACGATGTCGGTGGCGCACGTCGGCGACTCGCGCGCGTACCTGATCCGCGACAATCAGCTCTCGCGCATCACGAACGATCACTCGTGGGTGTTCGAACAGGTGCAGGCGGGGATGCTGACCGAAGCCGAGGCCGAGAAGCACCCGCTCCGCAACGTGATCACGCGCGCCCTCGGCGGCGCGCTGCAGGTGAGCCCCGACGCGACGGAGATCGAGGCGAAGAAGGGCGACGTCTATCTGCTCTGTTCGGACGGTCTCACTGGCATGGTTCCCGAAGACGAGATCCTTCGCCTCGTCACCAGCCACGAGGGTGATCTGGAAGGGGCGGCGCAAGCGCTCATCGACACGGCGAACGAACGCGGCGGCCTCGATAACATCACCGCGGTGCTGGTGAGGACTGAATGAACATTCGAATCGACTACTGCGGCGTTTGAAACTACCTCCCGAGAGCCTCCAGTCTGGCGGCTGAAATCAAGAAAGAGCTCGGCGTCGACAGCGAGATCGTGCGCGGCAGCGGCGGCATCTTCAAGGTGTCGGCGAACAATGAGCTGCTCTTCGACAAGCACGCCGCGGGACGTTTCCCTTCGGAAAAAGAGATCCTCGATAAGCTGCGCTCGATGCAGTGACGCGGGTACACTCCGCGCGTGCATCCTGATGTAGAGGAGCTACGGCCAAAGCTCAAGGAAATCCTCTATGACTGCGCGGTGGAGATCCGCGCGACGAAGGCGGCGCTCTATCTCTACGACGGGCCGGGGAACCGGTTCGAGCTGGTGACGGAGTACGGCTTCAAGGTGCCGATCCGGCAGAGCGCCGACGTGAAGGATCCGATCATCGATCGCTGCGGCCGCGGACGCACGCCGTTCTTCGTCAACGGCCTCGCCGCGGAGCCGCGCTTCTCCGAGATCCTGTACGAGTCGCAGACGGAGCGGCTCCTCGTCGCGCCGGTCTACATGCGCGGCTCGCTCGTCGGTGTCGTCGACATGCGCGACAAGGCGGGGAAGCTGCCGTTCGAGCAGAACGACACACAGAAAGCACAGAAGATCGCCGACCGGATCGCGGAGCTGTTCGGCAGCAAGAACGTCTTCGGCCTCCGCTTCATCGCGCTGTCGGAAGCCGACGGCGGCACGGAGATCACGACCTCGCTCGCCGACGGATCGGCGACGCAGCAGTCGCGCTCCATGATCGGCGAGATGAAGAACCTTCCGCAGGTAATGCCGCGAGCTTCGGCGCCTGCACCAGCTCCCGCGCCGGCGACCCCTGCACCGGAGAAGCCGAAAGCGCCCGAGCCGCCGCAGAAGCCGCGCGCGAACGTCGGCCATCTCGCGAGCCTCGTGCTCGAAGCGCGCAACGCGGCGGGGCGCATCATCGTCCCGGCGGCGCCGGAGACGCTGGGCGAGAACGAGCTCACGGCCGTCCGCGAGCTGCTCAAGTCGACGCTGCTGATTCCGGGAGCGGTGGCCGCGCTGTTCTCGGCGTTCGGACAGGCGGGCGGCCTCCAGGAGGTTGCGGCGCGCGGGCAGCTCGGCGACGACGGCGTGCACTTCCTGCAGTCGAAGCTGAACGTCTGGCT
>DASXIH010000236.1:0-7977 GCA_036498125.1 Thermoanaerobaculia bacterium | reverse complement strand
GAGCACACAAGCGCCCGTGCGGTGCTAGACCTCAATGCTCACGGAATCAAGAACACGGCCGCGCTCCTCGGCGGCTGGAGTGGCTGGCAGGCCGCGAACCTGCCGATCGATAAAGGCGACAAACCGTAAATCGAGGTTGCGTGGTTACGAGGTTTCGAAGTTACCTCGTAACCACGCCGCTCCGTAACCTCGAAACCCCCGTTACAATCCGCGCGCATGTTCAAGATTGAAGAAATCTTTGCGCGCGAGATCCTCGACTCGCGCGGGAACCCGACGCTCGAAGTCGACTGCCTCCTCCAGTCCGGCGCCCTCGGCCGCGCTGCGGTCCCGTCGGGCGCATCGACCGGCTCACGCGAGGCGCTCGAGCTCCGCGACAACGACAAGCGCCGTTACGCCGGCAAGGGCGTCCTCAAGGCGATCGACAACGTCGAGCTGATCGCAAAAGAGGTCGAAGGGATGGACGCCCGCGAGCAGGCGATGATCGATCTGGTGATGAAACAGATCGACGGCACCGACAACAAGGCGAACCTCGGCGCCAACGCGATCCTCGGCGTCTCGCTCGCCGTCGCGCGCGCCGCCGCCGAAGCCGCGGGCCTTCCGCTCTTTCTCTATCTCGGCGGCGCCGGCGCGCGCACGCTTCCCGTCCCGATGATGAACGTCATCAACGGCGGCGCCCACGCCGACAACAACCTCGATGTCCAGGAGTTCATGATCATCCCCGCCGGCTTCGACTCGTTCGGAGACGCGCTGCGGGCCGGCGTCGAGACGTTCCACCACCTCAAGAAGATCCTCCATGACAAGAAGCTGACGACCGCCGTCGGCGACGAAGGCGGCTTCGCGCCCGACCTGAAGTCCAACGCCGAAGCGCTCGACCTCATCGTCAGCGCGATCGAAAAGGCGGGCTACAAGCCCGGCCAGCAGATCTACCTCGGCATGGACGCCGCGGCCTCCGAGTTCTTCGACAAGAAGTACGTGTTCGAAGGTGAGAAGCGCTCCTCGGAAGACATGGTCGAGTACTACCGCCTGCTGATGCAGAAGTACCCGATCATCTCGATCGAAGACGGGCTTGCGGAAGGCGACTGGGACGGCTGGGAGACGATGACCGAGGTCCTCGGTTCGCGACTTCAGATCGTCGGCGACGACGTCTTCGTCACCAACCCGGAGATCTTCGCGAAGGGCATCAAGCGCGGGATCGCGAACGCGATCCTGATCAAGGTGAACCAGATCGGGACGCTCACCGAGACGCTGCAGACGATCGAGATTGCGAAGCGCGCCGGCTACCGTTCGGTGATCTCGCACCGTTCCGGCGAGACGGAAGACTCGACCATCGCCGATCTCGCCGTGGCGACGAACGCAGGCCAGATCAAGACCGGCTCCGCCTCCCGCAGCGACCGGATGGCGAAGTACAACCAGCTCCTGCGCATCGAAGAAGAGCTGGGCGACGCCGCCGAGTTCGCGGGGAAGGAAATCTTTCGCTCACTGCCGTGAGCGAGTCACTGGTGACTGGACACTGGTGACTGGGCGGCTCCAGTGACCAGTCACTAGTCACCAGTCACCAATTGACGCGGTCCGAGATCGTCAATATATTGACCACGTGCCCGATCGCGATCTGGTCGCCGGCGTGGTCCAGCTGGCGAACCTCTTCACGCGCCGCCTCGTGCCGGTGTTCGAGCGCTCCGGCGTTACGCCGCAGCAGTGGGCCGTCCTCTCGGTCATCGGAGCGGCCGAAGCGCCGATGACGCTCGCCGCGGCCGCGCGCGCGCTGCTGGTCTCGAAGCAGAACATGACCGGGATGATCGCGCGCCTCGAACAGCTCGGCCTCGCGGAGCGCAGCGGCGACCCGAACGACCTCCGCTCCGCGCGCGTCCAGCTGACGCGCAAAGGACGCACGCTCCTCGACAAGACCCGGCCCGCCTACGAAGAATGGATCGCGAACCTCGCCGGCGGCGCCGTCACGGAGCGCGATCTCCAGTCGCTCACGCGCACCGTCAACAAACTGATCACCGCCATCGAAGACACTTAAGCGGCGGGGATCACGACGCGATTGCGGCCGGCGTGTTTTGCGGCGTACAGCCGCTCGTCGGCGGCCTGAAAGAGCGTCTCGGGGACGGAGCCGTCGGCGGGGTAGAGGGCGGCGCCGATGCTGACGGTGAGCGTCGAGCCGTGCGGCGGCTTCGGGAGCGACTCGATGTTCGTCCGGATGCGCTCCGCGATGACGGAGAGCGCATGTACGTCGACTTCCGGCACGATCACCGCGAACTCCTCGCCACCGTAGCGCGCGGGAAAGTCGACGCTGCGCACCGTCTCGCGAATCACGACCGACACGCGCTGCAGCGCGTCGTTCCCGGCGAGGTGGCCGAACGTGTCGTTGTACTTTTTGAAGTGATCGAGATCGAGCACCAGGACGCCAAAGACCGCCGGATACCGCGACGCGCGCTCGATCTCGGCGTCGATCCGTTCGCGGAACGCGCGGAAGTTCGGGAGCCCGGTCAGCTCGTCGGTGCGCGCATGCGCACGCAGCTTGTCGGCCATCCCGTTGAGCGCCACCGAGAGCCGCGCGATCTCGTGATCGCCGGCGACGGCGGCACGCGCGGAGAGATCGCCGCTCGCGATCCTGTCGGCCGCCGCGGAGAGCTCTTCGAGCGGACGGACGACCTTGTGCAGCGTCACCTGCGCCGCGGCGAAGCTGAGCACGACCAGGATCCACGCCACGGCGAGGCCGCTCGACATCATCGCGTCGGTATCGCTCTCCAGCTCCGGCAGCGTCCGCGCGATCTCGCGCTTGTGCTGATCGATCAGCCGCTGCGCCTCGCGGACGACCGCCACCGACGTAGCGTCGAGGTCCTCGGCGCGCGGGTTCGGCTCGCGCGCGAGCGTGGCGAAGGCCTTGACGCGCGCGCGCAGCAGGCCGTTGTCCGTATCGTTCCGGAGCAACTGCTCGACGACGCGGTAGTCGCCGCCGCGCGCCCGGAAGCCGTTCTGCGCACGGATCAGCTCCTCGAGCGACGCGATCGCCTCCGTCTCGACGCCGATGAGCCGCGACCACCGCTCCTGCGATGCCCGCGCCCGCCACGAGAGCCCGAACGTGATCGCGAAGAGGACGAGCGCAAAGGACGCCGTCATCGCAAAAACCCGTGTACGAAGACGCGTTCGGCGGCGCATGATTGATTGTAAGGTGCTCGAAGAGATCTATCGCGAGACTCTCGACCGCTGCGCGTCGGAGCGGCTGATCGCGAAGGTGTGGCGCGACGACTTCCCGCGCGCGGTCGTGGCGATCGGCAAATGCGCCGGCGCCCTGCGCGACGGCATCGACTGCGATATCGACGGCGACAAGGCGTTCGTCGCGATTCCGCACGGCTACCGCGAGCCGACGAAGCCGTCGATCGTCGCCGTCGGCACGCATCCGAACTACAGCGAGGCGAGCTTCGAGGCGGGACGGCGCCTCCTCGAATTCGTCGATCGCCACGACGACATCACCTTCCTCATCAGCGGCGGAGGCTCGGCGACGGTCGAAGTTCCGCTGCGCGAGAACAGTGTCGAAGAGAACCGCCGCCTCATCGAGAGCGGCATGTCGATCGGCGAGATCAACGCGCATCGGAAAGCGATGTCCGCGATCAAAGGCGGCAAGCTCGCGCAACGCGTTCGCGGCCGGTGCGTCACGCTCGTCTACTCCGACGTCTCGCGCGGCAAGCTCGCAGACGTCGCCTCGGGGCCGACGATTCCCGGCAGCGATGAAGTCATCCTCATCGCCGACAACGACACGCTCACTGCAACGGCGGCCGAGGTCGCGAAAGAGCGCGGCCTCCGCGCGACGGTGCTGCGCGACCAGATCGAGAGCGACGCCGAGGCAGCCGCGAAACAGCTCGCGAACACGAAATTCGACGATGTACTGATCGCCGGCGGCGAGATTACGACCACTGTTCATGGCGACGGCAAAGGCGGCCGCTGCAGCGAGCTGGCCCTCCGCTATCTGCTGAACGCAGGACAGGCTACGTTGCTCTTCGGCAGCAGCGACGGCGTGGACGGCAATACCGGCGCCGCCGGCATCCTGATCGACGGCCGAGCCGCCTTCGACCGTCACGCAATCGAAACCGAATTGGCCAAATCCAACTCGTTTCCGCTGGCCGCGGAGATCGGCCGGGCGATTATGATTCCGTCCGCCGGTAACAACCTCCGTGACTTGTACTTACTGGCTCGCGGTTAGCAAGCGCCGCGGTAAGCAGTCCGGCCAATGAGCGAGACGCCACAAGAGAGCGCGCATCCGCATCACGTATCGGCGCGGGAACGCCAGCGTCGGGGACCGATGTGGGGATGCCTCAAGGGGCTGGTCTTCACATTCGGCGGCCTCCTCGCGCTCCTGGTGCTCGTCATCGGCGGCGGCTGGTGGTACCTCGGCACCACGAGCTTCTCCGGCTTCGTGGCGCTCCGGATTCAGAAGACGCTCGAAGCGCGCCTAGGACGCCACGTCTCGATCCACGACGTCCAGATCATCCGCGCCCGCCCGGCGAAGATCTTCATCAACGACCTTCGGATCGCGAACGCACCCGGCGCCGCGAACCCCTACTTCGCCACCGTGCGGCAGATCGAGATCACCGGCGGCGTCGACTCCTTCTGGGGCCGGACAATCAACGTCGAGCGCGTCGACATCCGCGACCCGCGCGTCTACTTCGAAGTTTTCCCGGCCGGCTCGAAGCTCGTGCACAACTTCCCGCACTGGCAAACGGGCCCGAAGAGCAAGTACGACATCTACCACCTCGACATCGGGAAGCTCTTCATCACCGGCGGTGGCTTCCAGTTCCTCGACCGCCGCCACGACATCACCGCGACCGCGGCCGACCTCCGTTCCGAGATCGACGTCACGACGGCGGAGGACCTGTACACCGGCATCGCGACGAGCCCGCGCCTCAACGTCCGGATCCAGAACTACAAACCGTTCGACCTCGACCTGCGCGGCGGCTTCCGTTTCACGCCCGACAACCTCGTGCTGAACTCCATCGCGATGCGCGGCCGCGACATGCAGCTCTACGTGAACGGCCCGATTCATCCGCTGTCGGATGCCGTCTACAACCTCCGCCTCACCGCGCAGCTCGGGCTCAATCGGGTGCGCGAGATCTTCGGCGTCAACAAGGTGCTCGACGGCGTCGTCGCGCTCGACACGAATCTGCGCGGCCGTTCCGGAACCTTCGCGATGACCGGCGGCTGGGTCTCGCCGAAGATCGTCGCCGACGTCTACGACCTGACGAACGCGCGCGGCAAGCTTTCGGTCACCGACACCGGCACGACCGTCGACGTCGACACCGCGCGCTACGGCGGCGGCACGCTCGCCGCGCATTACACGCTGCCGCGCTACGACGAGCCGTACCCGCAGACGGTGAGCCTCCAATACAACGGCGTCTCGCTCGAGAAGCTCTTCAACGACTGGGGGATCAAAGACACCGGCCTGCGCGGCGGCGCAACCGGACGCCTCGCCTATCGCTGGAACAAGGACAAGGTCCTCCAGGGCTCCGGCAACGGCAGCGCGACGCTCGCCCGCTCGACAGTCGCCTTCTCGAATGCGAAGTATCCGATCCCGCTCGGCGGCGCCACCGACTTCGCGCTCGACAACGGCGTCGTGAAGTTCTCGCGCGCGTCGCTGACGACCGGCGCGTCGACCGTGAACTTCAACGGCTCGCTGCGGATCGAGGACGTCAACACCGATCTCGCGGTCAACATCCACTCGACCGACTTCGCGGAGCTCGACCGGATCGGCTTCAACTTCGCGCACTCCGCCGGCAAGAAGACCTATGAGCTCCTCGGACTCGGCGGCTCCGGCGACATCACCGGCACGATCAAAGGCCGCCTGAAAGAGCCGCAGGTCTCCGCGCACATCGCCGCGACCGGCACGAAGTTCAACAACGACCTCCTCGGCACCTCCGACATCCAGCTCCGTTACGACGGCGTCAAGTCGGTGCTCACCTTCGACCGCGCCCTCTTCAGCCAGGAGGGCGGCCGCCTCGCGATGACCGGTACGATCGGCTTCCCGGCCAGCGGTCCGTCGCCGCAGTTCGACCTCGCGATCGATGCGACGAACTTCCCGGCCGAGGCTGCGACGAAGGTCGTCACGCTCCCGCTGAAAGGCATCCACGGCACGGCAACGGGACGCATGCTCCTTACCGGGACGCCGGAATCGGGGAAAGCGACATTCGTCAACCTGCTCATCGCGCGCGCCGGTTCCGAGGTGCGGCTCAAAGGGAGCGTGAACTGGCTGCCGGGCAAAGGGACGACGAAGTTCGACCTCGACCTCGCGGCGCGCAACTTCCCGATCACCGACGTCGCGGAGTTCCTCGACCTCGGCACGCTCCCGGTGACCGGTCAGCTGACCGGCACGCTCCATCTCGAAGGCAGCAAGGCGAGCCTAGAGGGTGCCGGCGCCGTCACCGTGCGCAAAGGCGTCCTGTTCGGCGAGCCGGTCGACACTGCGACGGCCGAGATTCAGTTCACGCAGGGCAAAGTGAAGATCAACCACGCCACGATCACCGCGCCTGCCGGAACGATCACGGCCGAGGGAGAGCTGAACCTCAATACCAACCAGTTCACCTACACCATCAACTCGGCGTCGCTCGACCTCTCGAAAGTGGAGCTCCTCAAGTCGCTCGCGGGACTCCTCGGCGGCAAGGTGACGCTGACCTCGAGCGGCGGCGGCACGTTCGATCATCCGGAGCTGTACGTCGAAGCGACGCTCACCGACGCGACGCTGAAAGGGCTCGCGCTCCCGGCCGGCTCGCCGCCGCCGAAGCTCTACTTCGCGATTCACAACGGGCGGCTCGTCGTCAAAGGCAACGTCGGCGACATCGTCACGATCGATGGCGACGGTACGGTCGGCGCGGGCCTCGCGGTCGACGGCCTCGTTCGCATCACGGTCCCGGACGTCGCGAAGCTCGTCGCGCTGTCGCCGTCCACCGCCTCGCTGCCGGCATCGGGCAACTTCACGGTCGACCTGAAGCTCGGCGGGAAGCTGACGCCGATCGAGTCGCTCGTCGTCGACGGCACGTTCCCTGTCTTCAACCTGAAGCTCTCCGATCACGACTTCACCGCCGCGCAACCGCTGCACGTCGTGCTGCGGAACGGCCGCATCTCGTTCGAGAGCTTCGAGCTGACGCATCCGGGAGCGACGCTCGCGGTGACCGGCTACGCCGACGTCATCGGGAAGAAGGCGCTGAACATCAACGTGAACGGCGGGCTCGAAGCGGCGCTGCTCCAGATCTTCGTGAAGGATCTGCGCGCCGAGGGGCACATCAAGATCGCGGCCGGACTCACCGGCACGCTCGCCGATCCGCGGATCAACGGCACGGCGGAGATGCAGGACGCGCAGTTCCGCGTCCCCGGCTTCCCGCAGATGTTCGACCACGTGACCGGCACGGTGGTCTTCCGCGGCGACCGGATCGAGATCGACTCGCTGCGCGCGGAGCTCGGCGGCGGAACGCTCGTCGCCGGCGGATCGGTCGGCATCAACGGCATCACGCCGACGAACGCGCGGATCTCGATTCAAGGGACCGACGTCACGTTCCGCTACTTCGAAGGCATCTCGGTCAACGGCAACTTCACGCTGCTCCTCTCCGGCGACAAGGACCGGATGAACCTGGGCGGCGACATCCACGTGAACCGGGCGCTCTATTCGAAGGACTTCGACTTCGGCACCGCGTTCCTGAACGTCGTCCTCTCGCGCCGCAGCGTGATTCCGATCGCGGCGGCTAACTGGCAGGACAAGGTCAGCCTGCGGCTGCACATCACGGCGCCTGAGACGCTCGCCGTGCGCAACAACATCGCCGACGTCACCGGCTCGGCCGACCTCGACGTGCAGGGAACCTTGGCGAATCCGGTGATCCTCGGCGTCGTCAATTTCGACGAAGGGGGGACGGTCAAGCTGCAGGGAAACAAGTACCAGGTCACGCGCGGCTCGATCACGTTCCAGAACCCGTTCCGCATCGACCCCTACTT
>DASXIH010000235.1:0-6422 GCA_036498125.1 Thermoanaerobaculia bacterium | reverse complement strand
CGCCGAGGAGGCGTTCGTCGATGCGCGCGCGCAGCAGGAAAAGGTCGTGCTGATGGTGTTGTGGGCGGTCAAGGTTCTGGAGTCCGACTGCCAGATGCGGAAGCCGTGCGAAGCGCCTCCGTTCTCGTCGAGACAGTTCATGAAGCAGGTCGACGCCGACACGAAGGACCAGGTCGCCGCGTTCAACGAGGGTCTCGACTGGCTGCTCCTCTCCTACGGCGAGCCGCACTACGACGCCTGGTTTCTGCCGAACAGCGCGGATCAATACCTCACCCGCGCGAATTTTCTGAATGCGGTGGTGCTGACGCCGAAGTCGGAGTCGCACCTCGGGATGTGGGGCCGCGTCATCAGCATGGGCGACGCCTGGGATGGGACGATCCGCATGAACTGCGGTGCGAAGTCGGGAACGCTGACGCCGCGCTTCTCCTACACCGTGGAGGTCGACGGCCATGACAAGCCGAAAGAGCTCGACTGGTGGATCTCACGCGCCGCAAACAAGGTCTACGACGAGGTCCACTTCGCGAAGCAGTGGAAGGTGTATCACTACGCCATTCCCGACGCGGCGCAGGGGCCGTGCACGCTCGAAGAGGCGCTACCGGCCAAGGGATTCATGGCGTGGGTGCAGCCCGGCACCGAAGTCAGGAGCGTCACGGCCGGCGGGAAGCCGGTCGTCGTCGGCAGCTTCATCGGAATCCAGCGCGCGGGCGGCTCGTACGCGATGGGGAGCGGGAACCAGTGGCGCGCACGTCGCGAGCCGGTCAAGTCCGATGACGGAACGACCGCGGTCATCGAAAAGAAGCAGGATGAATGGTCGATCGATCCGAGCGGCCCGTTCGCGAAGGCCGGCTTCCTCTTCGCGGGACGCGGCGAGTACAAATTGCGGTTCAGCGGCGGCGGCGGCCGTGTCCACAAGAGCAACCTGATCTATCTCTACAGCGAGAAGAAGATCTACTTCCCCGCCGACAGCAACGTGAAGCTCAACCTGTACCAAGGGCCGGCGTGTGCGAAGGCGTGCGAGGAGGGCGGCGGCGACAACCTTCTCATCGTCGACTACAACATCGAGAACGGCGGAACCGGCGAGAAGGAGAAGGGGAAGCTCACCTCGGTCGTCTCCGTCTTCCTCAGCCCGCGGGTCGGCAACGTCGACGCTCCGGCCGCGAACACTCGGAACGCGGCCGTAGGCCGCGGCATCTACCTCGATGGCTCCTACGGCCCGACCTCCGCGCGCAAGGAAATGCATGTCCGGACCACCGCGAGCGGACCGCTGACCACCGAGCCCTCCGAGGGTTATCACCTGCAATACCTGATGGACTTCGACCTCGAGACGGAAGGGAACGGGGTCGGGGCGACGGAGTTCAAGTACCGCAGCAAGATCACGCCGAGGGGCGTGTATCTGACGAAGTGAGCCAGCGGCGCAGGGCGGCGTCGAGTGCTTCGGGTTCGACCGGTTTGGAGATCGCGTCGTCCATGCCGTCGTGATTCGCGGGCTCGGCGCTCATGGCGATGATGGGGATGCGATCCATCCCCTGCATCGCCTTCATGCGGCGCGTGGTCTCGATGCCGTCCATCCCGGGCATGCGGAGGTCCATGAGGACGAGGTCGAACTGCTGCCTTTCGGCGAGGTCGAGCGCTTCGCGGCCGTTCGTGGCGCTCGTGACGGAGATTCCGTGGCCGCGCAGGAGCTCCTGCGCGATCTGGCGGCAGATGGAGTCGTCGTCGACGAGGAGGACGGATCGTCCTTCGGCGGCCAGCGGCGCCGCATCGTCTTCGTAGACGTAGCGGACGCCGAGGTGTTCGCGGATCTTCGCGAAGATCGTCGACTCGCGGTACGGCTTCGGAACGAAGTCGTCGCAGCCCGCTTCGATGATCTCGCCGCGCTCGTGCTCGAGCGCGCTTGCGGAGAGGGCGAGGATCGGGACGCGTTTGCGGCGCTCCGTTTTCTCGCGCGCGCGGATGCGGCGGGTGACCTCGAGGCCGTCGAGCCCGTGCATTCGCTTGTCCATCCAGATCAGGTGCGGCTGCCAGGTCTCCCAGATCTGCAGCGCCTCGTCGCCCGAGCCGGCGTCGCGCACTTCGAAGCCGACCGAGGCGAGGAGCTTGACGAGAACGAGGCGGTTCAGCGGCGTGTCGTCGACGACGAGGATGCGCACGGCGTCGTGTCCCGGTGCGAGCCGCGCGACGCGCCTCCGGTCTTTCAAGATGACGAGCGCGCCCGCTGCTGCCTCGGGGAGGCTGATCTCGACGCGGAACTTCGAGCCGGCGCCCGGCGTGCTCTCGACGGTGACGTCTCCGTCCATGAGGCGCGCGAGATCGCGTGAGAGCGCGAGGCCCAGTCCCGTGCCTTCCTTCGTGCGATGCCCGCTCTCCGTCTGTACGAACGGATCGAAGAGACGCGGCAGCTCTTCCGGCGCGATGCCCTGGCCGGTGTCTTCGACTTCGAACACGGCGCGGCCGTCCGCCCACGTTGCGTGCAGTGAGACCGAGCCGCGATCGGTGAATTTCACCGCGTTGCCGAGCAGATTGATGAGGATCTGCCGCAGCTTTCCCTCGTCGCCCAGCACCGCGCGCGGCGGATGGCCGCCGATGGTGCAGGTGAGCTGGAGCTTTTTCTCTTCGGCGCGGAAGCGGAGGACGCTCTCGACGTCGTGCACGAGCGTCTCGAGGTCGAACGGCTCGCGATCGAGCGTCACGCGGCCCGCCTCGATCTTCGACAGCGAGAGGACGTCGTTGATCAGGTTGAGCAGGTGCTCGCCGCTTTTCATGATGATCGCGAGCCCTTCGCGATCGTCGGCATCGCGCTCTTTGCGGCGGTTCAGGAGCTGCGCGAATCCGAGGACGCCGTTCAGCGGCGTGCGGAGCTCGTGGCTCATGTTCGCCAGGAACGCGCTCTTGGCGCGGCTCGCGGCGAGCGCGCGCTGCTCGGAGTCGTGGAGCTGCTCGACCTTTTCCGCGAGCTCCGCCGTGCGCTGGCGGACGGTCGCTTCGAGCACCTCGGCACGCTGATGCAGGGTGCGCATCCGCAGGCGAACGATGAGGTAGATGATCGCGATGAGGAGCGCGATGGCGGCGATCCGCGCGAGCGGCGTCTCGTACCAGAACGGCGGGACGTCGACGTCGAGCGCGAGCGGGGACGTCCAGTCCGGCGACCCTTCGACGCGCGCTTCGACTTCGACGTGCGTACGGCCGGCGCCCACGTTCTCGATGTCCAGGTGATCCTCGGCTGTCGGCGCCGACCATTCGTCGCGCACGCCGGGAATGCGCGTCCGGTACTGCACGGCGCGCGGGCCGAGCCAGGGCGCCGTCCAGCGGAGGTGCAGCGCCCGCTCGCCCTTCTTCAGCATCTGCGGAATCGAGAGCCAGATGAGCTTCAGCGGCGGCGGATCGATGGTCGTGACCTTCGGATCGAAACGCGCGAGACCGCCGAGGGAGCCGACGTAGACGGCGCCGTCGTCGTCGACCAGCATTCCGCCGAGGTTGCACTCGTCGTTCAGGAGGCCGGAGCGCGAGTCCCATGTCTTCCACTGATGGTTGAGGAAGCGTCCGATGCCGGCGGAGCCGCCGGCCCACACCGCGCCGTCTTTCCCGCGGCCCAGTGAATAGACCGTAGTGCCGGGGAGTCCGTCGCTGTCGAACATCCGCGTCCAGGTCTCGCCGCGGCGCACCGCAATGCCGCCGGTGCCGCCGACCCACACCTCGTCGTCGGAGATTTCGAGGACGGTGTTCACGGTCTCTGGAAGCGCCGCAATGCGCTTCGACGTGAGTTGCTCGGCGTCGGTGCCACGGTAGACGGTGACGCCGCGCAAGGTCGCGATCCAGAGCTCGCCGTTCTTTCGCCACGTCATCCCGCGCACGTGCTGGTCGACGAGGTGCGCGTTGAGATCTGCGGCGGGCATCCAGCCTTTGTCAGTGCGGACGAGGATGCCCTGCGTGTTCGTCGCGGCGTACCAGCGGTGGTCGGGGCTCTCGAAGATCCCCATCACGAAGCCGGACGGCATCTTCAGGACCTGTTGGAACGGCTTGCCGTCGTGCGACTCGAAGAGGCCGAAGCGCGTGCCAGCGATGTAGAAGCCGGGCGCCGGCTCGACGATGGCCCGCGTGTCTTCCGTCAGTCCGTTCGCGGCGTTGAACTGCTTGCAGCCGTGATTGTCGCAGCGAAAGAAGCCTTTCTCGAATGCGGCGACGAGCAGCGTGTGCGGTGTGGCGCCTCTGCTGATCTGGAATCCGCCGTAGGTGAGCGATCCGAGCTGCGCCGGATCGACCACGGCGCGGTGCGACCACTCTTCGCCGAGCCATTGAAAGAGGCCGAGGGCGTTCTCGCCGAACCAGATGCTCCCTTCGCGGTCGCCGAGGAGCGACATGACGCCGGCCATGAACGGACCGTTCGCCGGAAATTGCCAGACGGTCCACGGCATGTCCGCGTTGCCGAACGCGACGCCGCCGCCGTAGGCGCCGACCCAGATGCGGCCGCGGCGATCTTCGGCGATCGCGTGGAAGGCGCTGCGCGGCCACGGCGTGAACTGCGCCTGATGCCAGCCATCGCCTCCGCGCGTCCAGTAAACGGTCCCGTTGAGCGTCGCGAGCCAGATGCGGCCGTCGTGCGCGACGAGCATCGCGCCCGGTCTTCCGTTCACCGGCGCGCCGACAACCTGTTCGATCTTGCCCTCGCGCATTCGCACGGCGCTGTCTTCAGTCGCGATCCAGAGCGAGCCATCCGTTGCGGCGGCCAGCGCGAGGGCGTGTCCTGCCTCGCGGTGGCGCTCCCACGCGTCGTGCGCGCGCAAAGCCCAAAGCGCGCCTTCGTTGTCGGCCATCCAGAGCGTGCCGTCGGCGGTCTCCGCGAGCGCGTTCGGCGGCTTGTGCGACGCGGCAAGGCGCCACGTCTTTCCGTCGAAGAGATGCACGCCGGCGGGGGAGGCGATCGCGACGCCGCCGTTCTTCGTCGTGACGATCGCCGGGATCATGCCGCGCACCGGCGCGCCGGCGACGTGCGGCAGCGGCGTGATGGCGCGCCCGTCGAAGGTCGCGGCGCCGTCGAGGGTGCCGATCCACATCAGGCCGTCGCTCTCCTGCGCCAGCGCCACGATGGACGACTGCGGCAGCCCGCGATCGGTGGTCTTGCTGAAGATGCGAAACGCGCGCGTCGGCGTCCACTCCTCGGCGGCGCCGAGGCGCAACGCGAAGAGGATCGCGAACGCGAGCAGGACCTTTCGGGACATGGGGACCGTGAGCGGTCAGTTTAGCAGGCCCGTAGGACTGCCGCCAACGCGCATTCGCTTTGCAGCTTTGGCTGATGCAATGGCGGTCGAACCGTTCGCTGACCGCGTCGAAGCGGGAAAGCTCCTCGGCGAGGAAGTCGTGCGGCGCATCGGGAAGCGCTCGGACGCGATCGTGCTGGCGTTGCCGCGCGGCGGCGTGCCGGTCGGTTACGAGGTTGCGCGTGCGCTCGGTGCGCCTCTCGACGTCTTCATTGTCCGGAAGCTCGGTGTTCCGGGGCAGGAGGAGCTCGCGATGGGGGCGATTGCGAGCGGCGGCGTGCGCGTGCTCAACGACGAGGTACTCCGCTACGTCAACGTTTCGAAGTCGATGATCGAAGTGGTTGCGGAGCGCGAGGCACGCGAGCTGGAGCGGCGCGAGAAGTCGTATCGCGGCAAGCGGCCGCCGCTCGATGTGGCGGGGAAGACGGTGGTCATCGTCGACGACGGCCTCGCCACCGGCTCGACGATGCGAGCCGCGGTGCGCGCGCTGCAGGAGATGAAGCCGCGGGAGATCGTCGTGGCGGTGCCGGTCGCGGCGCCGTCGACCTGCGACGAGTTTCGCGGCATCGTCAACGAGATGATCTGCCTCCGCACGCCGGAGCCTTTTCAGGCGGTCGGCCTATGGTACGAGGACTTCAGCCAGACCACCGACGAAGAAGTCCACGCGTTGTTGCGTTAGTCGCGCGGCGAGACCCACCAGCAGGCGAAGACGGCGCCGAACATGCCGACGAGGCGCCAGAACATGGAGAGGACGAGCCAGACGTTGGCGGCGACGTTGCCGTACTGGGGCTCGCCCCACTTCGTGAAATTGGCGTAGTAGGTCTCGATCGTGACGAGGAGCGCGGGCGGCTGGAGCGCGAGGATGATCGCGAGCGAGATGAGGAACGCGACGATGTTGCGGTCGCGAAACGGCCTCCGGTTCGACGCGAACAGCGCGACGAGCAGGATCAGGTTGAACGTCAGCTGATCGGCGGGGTACTTCGTCTGCGGGAACGTGCCGTGCGGCGCGTCGACGGACACCATCGACTCGGACGCGGAGAGCTGCGCGTCGTGGAAACGGGCGTCGAGGTGGAGCAGCGGCTCGGTCGCGGCGGCCACGCCCCGCGCGAGCAGCGGCGAGATCCAGAGCCAGAGGACCGTGGCGACGATGAAGCCGGCGATGAATCT
>DASXIH010000234.1:0-9007 GCA_036498125.1 Thermoanaerobaculia bacterium | reverse complement strand
GCAAAGCAACACGGTTACGGGCTGAAACCATAGTCATGCCTCCTCAAGGTAAGTTGTTGATGGGACGGATTGTCGGGGAACGACCGTTTGGACGTCCGGGATCACCGCAGGACCGGAATTAGACAAATATAGATTCCTTTCCGCGGATCGGCCATAGCCAAATTGCAGAAAGAGGGAGTAAGGCCGAAAAAGCACCGAAGTTGGGAGAGGAATCTTCCGTTCGTAGAGGCGTCCGCCGGTTGGCAGGCATCTTGTTCGCCGCTACACGTGCCTCGCATCCCGTTCATTCTCGCCATCGCGCTCATCTCCGCGCCGGCGCCGCAGCAGCGGCAACCGATCGATGCGGCGCACGTCCTCGCGTTTCTCAACCGCACCATCGCGTGGGATGAGCGTCTCGATGCGCAGGGAGCGCTGGCCGACCAGCCGACCGACATCCTTTATGTGAACGACAACCGCCAGATCGGGAAGCAGGTCGTCGATCTAACGTTCCAGGCCGCGAAAGCGGAGGCGCAACTGCTCGCCGCATCCGCACCGGCGCCGGCGACACCCCAGAACGTCAACGCCCAACGGCTGCAGCGGATGACGCAGCGGGCCTCGTCGGCGGCCGAGCAGTTACACCGCGAGCAGGCGCACCTCACCGACCTGCAGCAACGCCTGAAGCCCGACGATCCGGCGATCGGCGAAGCGCAGAGCAGGGTCGCGATGGCGCAGGCGCGGAACGACGCCGTCAGCGGGATGGTCGCGATCATGAACAGCTCGGCGGCGAGCGCGGCGTCGAACGACCTCGCATCGCAGATCGCCGCGCTCGAACAGAACTTCTCGGCGTCGGCGGGCGTGCGCAACGCGCCGCTGCCGGTCGCCGCGCGCAAGCCGCCGCCGTCGAGCGTCATCGGCCTCATCGCCGACGTCATCGCGTTGAACCGAAAGGACACCGCGCTCCAGACGGCGATCCGCGGCGCGGACCTTCTGCAGCGCGACGCGCGCGACTTCACCCAGCCGCTCGCTGCACTCCTCGGCAACACGCGCCAGCGCGCCGACCTGCTGATGAACGCTCCCGACACGACTGACGCCGCGGAGCTGCTGCGCCGCAAGTCTGCGCTCGACGCCCTCACGCAGCAGTTCCGGCAGGTCAGCGCCGCGATGATGCCGCTCGCGAAGCGCCGCGTGCTCCTCGAGGCCTACAAGACGAACCTCGGCCGGTGGCGCTCGTCGGTCGAGGAGCAGCACCGCGAGGAGCTGCATCGCCTCCTCTTCCGCGCCATCGTCCTCGGCGTGATGCTGCTGTTCGTCGTCGCGATCGCGGTCCTCTGGCGCCGCATGACGTTCCGTTACATCCACGACGCCAAGCGGCGCCACCACTTCCTCCTCATCCGCCGGATCGTGATTCTCATCCTCGTCGCCGCGATCCTGACGGCGACCTTCGCCTCCGACTTCAGCTCGCTCACGACGTTCGTCGGCCTCCTGACGGCCGGCATCGCGATCGCGCTGCAGGACGTCATCCTCTCGATGGCCGGCTACTTCGTGATCATCGGCAAGTACGGCATCCGTCCCGGCGACCGCGTGCGCATCGCGAGCGTGAACGGAGACGTGCTCGACGTCGGCCTGGTGTGGATCTACCTCTTCGAGCTCGAGACGCGCGGGAGCGATCAGCTCCCGACCGGGCGCATCGTCGAGTTCCCGAACTCGGTCGTCTTCGACCATAGCGCGGGCATCTTCAAACAGCTACCCGGCACGCGCTTTCTCTGGCACGAAGTGTCGCTCGTCGTCCCGCGCGACAGCGACTTCCAATCGACGCAGTCACGCATGCTCGCCGCGGTCGAAGGCGTCTACGGCGAATACGGCGAGGCGATCGAGCGGCAGCATCGCGAGATGGAGCGACTCCTCAACATGTCCACGCCCGCCCCGCACCCGCACAGCCGTCTGCGGATCGCGTCGGCCGGCGTCGAGATCCGCGTCCGCTACCCGGTCGAGATCGCGAACGCGGGTGACATCGACGATCGCATCGCGGCGGCGGTCACCGAGGCCACGAGACCATAGAATCTCCGGCATGCATCCGAGCAGTCCGCAAGCGAAGGAGATGGCCGACGAGTCGATGGTGCGCAACCTCGCGGCGCAGATCAAGGCGATCTGGCCGCAGGAAGAGCCGATCTTCGACCGTCATCCGATCGGCAACGGGACGGTGCTCGACGTCGGCTGCGGAACGGGAGAGATCCTGGCGCGGCTCGCGGCGAAGTATCCCGAGGCGACGTTCGTCGGGATCGATCTGGAGGAGCCGCACCTCGAGCGCGCCAGGGAGCGCAACGCGGAGTTCGGAGAGCGTGTGCGCTTCGAGCAGGGCGATGCGATGTCGTTGCACTTCGATGACGCGACCTTCGACTACGCCATCTGCCGCCACGTGGTGCAGGCGGTGCCCGACGCGTCACGCGTCATCGCGGAGATGCAGCGTGTCGTCCGTCCGGGCGGGCGACTGCACCTCATCGCCGAGGATTACGGGATGCTGTGGTGTCACCCGACGGAGCTGAACGCCGACGACTTCTGGCAGGTCGTCCCGCCGCGATTCGGCGCCGCCGTCGGCTGCGATCTGCAGGTCGGCCGCAAGACGTACACGCTGCTGCACGATGCCGGCATCCGCGACATCGCCGCCGACTACATCGTCGTCGACACCCTGCGCGTCGACCGCGAGATCTTCGCCCGCATCTGGGAAGCGTGGCGCGACGGCTACACCGAGTCGATCATCCAGCACGGCGGCCTCTCGCGCGAAGAGACCGACCGCCGCTGGCGCGAGATGATCGCCGCCGTCCGCGACCCCCGCGGCTACGCGCTCTGGCAGGTGCCGGTGTGGACGGGGAGAACGCCTCACTCCACCAACAACTCGTCGACGTAGCACCACTTCCACGTCTCGCCCGGCTGAAACGACTGCATGACCGGGTGTTTCGAACGGTGGTAATGCTTCGTCGCGTGCTTGTTCTTCGACGAGTCGCAGCAGCCGACGTGGCCGCAGTGGAGGCAGCGGCGGAGATGCACCCACGTGTCGCCCGACTGCAGGCACTCCTCGCAGCCGTTTGGCGTGCGGGCGGGGACGTCGTCGGTGGTCTTCAGGTGTTCGCAGATTTCGGGCATGTCAGCTCCTCCGCTCGAGTGAGTCGCGGTCCCATTTCCCGCACTCGGCCGCGGCATCGTACGTTGACTGGCAGAACTCCATCAGCGTCTGGCCCGGATCATCAGTAGCGATGACGTCGTCGTGGTGGAGATAGAAGCCGCCGAGCGGCTCGTTGTAATAGGCGGCGGCAGGGGAGACGCGGCTCTCCCGGAAGCCGGACGGCTCCGGCGCGGCATAGCTGTAGAACGAGGCGCGTGGCAGGCGATGATCGCCGGGCCACCATCCGACGCTGCTCACCTCGTGCGAGTACGCCTCGGCTGTCATCGGATCGGCGCCGGGTCGCGCCGGAGCACGGCGTCCCGAAAAGCGCGTCACCGCGAGATCGAAGCTTCCCCAGAAAAAATGAATCGGGCTGCACTTTCCGATGAAGCGCGCCCGGAAGCGCGTCAGCACCTCGGTCGAGAGCGCCAGGATGCGCCAGAAGCGGAGAACGAACTCGCGATCGTACGAACAGTGGCGAGTGTCTTTGTCGAGGGGAATCGTGTCCTCGCATTCGGACGGAACGGGGTTGATGCTGCAGCTGATCCGGAGTTCTTTCAGCGCGGAGAAGACCTCTTTGTGAAAATCGGCGACGCTCCGCGGAGCGAGCGCGACGTCACGGGAGCCTCCGTCGCTGACGCGGATGTGCATCGCGTCAGCGAGGAAGTCGAGCTCCATGTCGAACCAGCGGTCGCCGTACGGAATGGTCGAGGTCGTGAGCCCGCGCGGCGTCACGTACAGCGGCACGCTCCACCAATGATTGATCAGCGGCGTGAACTCCATCCGGATCTTGCCGGGGATCTGCGTCCACCGGTGGAGCGTGTCGCGTGTTTCCCACCACTCTTCGAGCGGCAGCGCCGGCCAGTTCGTCACGGAGTCATTCTAGTGACGCCGGATGTGTTCGGCGTTCCAGCGACCGTGATTCTGGCGCCCGCTGACCCACACCTGATCGCCGGGGCGGATCTCGTTGTACCGGACGCCGTCCCAATTCGTGGTCCGCTGGTCATAGTACACGCGCCTCGAATAGTGGCGTCCGCTGTCGACGTAGTCGAGGTCATACCACCCATAGTTGGGGTCGACATATGTGACTGTTCCCCACCAGTCGGGCCCGACAGCGACCTGGGTGCCGTAGCGGTCGTGATACGCGCCGACCGCGCATGAGCTCGCGAGAGCCAGTACGAACAGGGCGGAAAGAGAAATCAAAGCAAGTGATTTGTTTTTCATGACATAGCCTCGCTTGCCGCAGTGCATACACCGCGCCGTTCCCAAGCTCGAATATGGTTCCTACCTTGCACTTATTCGCAGCTTGCGAGGTGCCCTATGAAAAGACTTGCACTCTCATTCTTCCTGCTGGCGCTCGTGCCACTGCAGGCAAGAGCATTCGTTCCCACCCCCGACCAGACCGACCTGCTCTCGTACGTGGCGATGCCGATCGCGGTGTCGTCGGTGTGCGACGTCCGTGGCGTGCAGACCAACCGCGTCGGAGACCTCGTCACCTACATGGACCAGGCGAACGTGCCGCCGGCCGATTTCGTCGACGTCTTCCGCTATGTGCCGGTCGCGCTGGTGATGCGTACCGACCGGCACCCGGACTTCGTCGAGTGGGTACATGGTGAGGTCACGCAGGGCGTGATCGGACCGACGCTCGTCACGGCGATGGAGCGGCAGCTCGGGACGTACAGCAGCGGCATCACCGTCGTCTCGCATCGTTACCCGACGCGCGAGCGGCGTCACCGCCGCTACGGCTCCTCCGACTACGCGTACAACGACTACGCGTACAACGACGCCTTTGGGGAAGACTACGTGCCGGTCGTCGTGCGGCATTACTGTGAACGCGAGTTCGCGGAGCCGCTGGCGTTGATCGACATGCCGGTCGCCGTCTCGGACGTCTACGGCCTCGGCGTCCCGGTGCAGCGTGTCTCGAGTCTCGCGATCGAGCTGAACCTCGGCGGCGTGCCGCCGGTGCAGTTCGTCGAGTTGTTCCGCTATGCGCCGGCCGCGCTGGTTTACGACACGGCGTACGCACCCGACTTCGTCAACTACGTGCATACGCAAGAGGTGGCGGGCATCTACGGCCTCCCTCTCGTGCAGAGAATCGATCAGCAGTTCCCGGTGTACGGCGTCAACGCGCAGGTCGACCTGACGTCGCCCGGCTACTACTACTCGCCCAACAACTACTACGTTCCGAACTACGCGCCGACGGCGCCTCGATATCAGGCGCAGTACTACGTGCCGCCGGCCACTCCGGCGTACGTGCCGCAAGTCGTCCAGACGCGGATTGCATCGGCGCCCGTCGTCACGGCAGCCCCACAGGTTCAACGCCTCCTCAATGCTCCCAACGGCTATAACGGGACAGTCGTCACGAACCCGGTCCAGGCACGCCGCGAGATGGCGCAGCAGGCTCGCGCGGCTCGTCAGGCGCCGATCACGGCACCGGCATTCGCGCAGGCGCAGGCCCCGCAGGTGATGGCCGCACCTCAGGTTCATGGAAACGGTCACGGTCGTGGTCGGGCCGTGGCAGCCGCGCCGTCATTCGCGCAGCCGCAGCCGTCATTCGCACAGCCGCAGATGATCCAGCACGGCAACGGCAATGGACATGGTCGTGGGCACCAGCAGGCAGCGCCGGTCATGGCCGCCCCCCAGCCTCAGATGATTCAGCACGGCAACGGGAACGGACATGGCCGCGGCCACCAGCAGGCAGCGCCGGTCATGGCCGCCCCGCAGCCGCAGATGATCCAGCAGCATGGCAACGGCAACGGACATGGTCGCGGTCACCAGCAAGCCGCGCCGGTGATGGCGGCCCCGCAGCCGCAGGTGATCCAGCAGCATGGCAACGGGAACGGACACGGCCGCGGCCACGAGCAGGCAGCGCCGGTGATGGCGGCTCCTGCTCCGCAGCCCGTCATGGCGGCGCCGCCGCAACCGCAGCCGCAGCCGCAGATCCAGCATGGGAACGGAAATGGCCACGGCAACGGTGGCGGACACGCACCCCCGGGACAGGAGAAGAAAGGTAAGGGACACTGATGGGAAAGCAATTCACGATCATCGCGGCGTTCCTCGTCGTTCTCGCCGCCGGCTGCAAGAATCAGCAGACGGCGTCGAACACCGAGTCGCAGCCGGCGAGCAAGAGCGCGCCGAATCTCTCGAACACGCCGAACACGGCGGACGCTTCGACGCTCTCACCCGAGGACCTCGGCACGCTGGGAGCGGCAATCAAGAAGCAGCCGAACAACGCCGACAAACTGCTCGCCGACAAGGGCCTGAACGAACAGTCGTTCGCGGCCGCGATCCGGAAGGTGAGCGAAAACCCGGACTCGGCGAAGCGCTACACCGCCGCCTACAAGAAGGCCAGCTAGCGTTTCCTCGCTGCACCGCCCCACTTGTGCGCCCACTCGCCGACCGCGTCGATCGCGCCGGCGAGTGCGCGTCCCTTCTTCGTCAGCGAGTACTCCACCCGTACCGGCGTCTCGGGAATCACGGTCCGCTCGACCACCCCTTCCTGCTCCAGCTCCTGCAGCCGCTCGCTCAGCATGCGATCGGTGATCTCCGGGATGGCATCGCGCAGCTCCGCAAAGCGGCGCCGCGACTTCAGCAGGAGATAGATGATCGCGCCGGTCCAGCGGCGGCCGATGAGCTCGATCGCCGCATGGAACTGCGGGCAGAGCGAGGCGTCGGCTTCAGGGTGTCGTGCCATCACCCTAGAGAATAGCGATTCGGCGCCGGGAATTTCTAGTCGCTATATTTAGTATAGTAACATTCGAAAGGAAAGTAACATGGATACGAATACCGGCCTTCTCATCGCACGTCTCGTCCTCGGGCTCCTCATGGCGGGCCACGGCGCCCAGAAACTCTTCGGCTGGTTCGGCGGACACGGACTCGCCGGCGTCAGCGGATTCATGGAGCAACTCGGCTTCCGTCCGGGGCGTCCGTTCGCTTTGGCGGCAGCGCTGTCCGAGGTCGTGAGCGGTCTTCTCGTTGCCCTCGGGTTCCTCGGACCGATCGGTCCCGCGATCATGCTCTCGGTGATGATCGTCGCCGCGGTGACCGTGCACTGGCGTAACGGCGTGTTCGTCACGAGCAACGGCATCGAGGTTCCGCTCCTCTATGCGGCCGGCGCCGTCGCCCTCGGCCTCACCGGTCCCGGCAGCTTCTCGGTCGACGCACTCCTCGGCCTCGCTTCCTCATGGACCCCTCTCGTGACGTGGACCATCCTCATTCTCGGCGTCGCCGGCGGCATCGGCAACCTCGCCGTCCGGCGCCCGGCAACCGCCTCCAGTAACCAGTGACCAGTGACTAGTCACTAGAAAATGGGCCACAATGCCCGCCGTCATGAGCGACCCTGGAAGTAGGCGCGCGAGATGCCGCAGCGCGAGACACATCACACGACGCACGACCGGTGGGGCGAAGCTGCGCTCTTCTTCGCCGAGTTCCGTCGCCGCGGCTGGTTCGACCTCCTGCTGCTGGTCGGCTTCGTCGGCGCGATCTTCGGTCTCCTCTCTCTAGCCGGCGAGTGGCGGACGCTCCGCCCCGCCGTCCACATCGATCTCAGCCCGCGCGCGCTCCCGCTGTACGTCTTCTACTCACTCTGTCGCGGCCTCTTCGCGTACGTCCTGTCGCTCCTCTTCACGCTGACCTACGGCTATTGGGCCGCGAAGGACCAGATCGCCGAACGGGTGCTGGTGCCGCTGCTCGACATCCTCCAGAGCATCCCGGTCCTCGGCTTCATGCCCGGCCTCGTGCTCGCGCTGGTCAGTCTCTTTCCGGCGAGCAACATCGGCCTCGAGCTGGCGTGCGTGATCATGATCTTCAGCGCGCAGGCGTGGAACATGACCTTCAGCTTCTACCACTCGCTGCGCTCCATTCCGAAAGACCAGCTCGAGGCGGCGACGACGTATCGCTTCGACTGGTGGCAGCGACTCCGCTGGGTCGAGCTGCCGTTCGCGACGATCGGCCTCGTCTGGAACAGCATGATGAGCATGGCGGGCGGCTGGTTCTTTCTCATGATCAACGAGTCGTTCATCCTCGGGCAGAAGGATTTCCGGCTGCCGGGGATCGGCTCGTACATGAGCGTCGCCGTCGCGCGCGGCGACGTGCGCGCGATGGTCTGGGCGATTTTCGCGATGGTCTTGATGATCGTCGTCCTCGACCAGCTTCTGTGGCGGCCGGTCGTCGTCTGGTCGCAGAAGTTCCGCGTCGAAGAGGGGGCGGAGGAGGTCTCCGCGTCTTCGTGGTTCTACGACTGGATCCGCCGCTCGCTGCTGATCGACTGGATCGACGGGATGCTGGAACGCGCGCGCGAACGGCGCCACGTGCGGCGCGCGGCGGCGCGTGCGCAGAGCGTGCGTCCTCAGTCCGGGTCGTCGTCGTTTCTTTCCGTGGCGCTGTTCGGTGTACTGATGCTGTTCCTGCTCTTCGGCGGCTGGCGTCTGTTCGAGTTGCTGCGACAGCTTCCGTTCCGCGACTACCCGCCGATCCTCCGCGCGTGCGGCTGGACGCTCGGCCGCGTGCTCCTATCCACGGCGGTCGGAACACTCTGGACGCTTCCCGCGGGTCTGGCGATCGGCCTCTCCCCGCGGCTCTCGCGGATCTTCCAGCCGGTGGTGCAGGTGGCGGCGTCGTTCCCCGCGCCGATGCTCTTCCCGCTCGTCATCGCGGTCCTATCCGCGGCTGGTGTGTCGCTCGGATGGGGGAGCGTCGTCCTGATGCTCCTCGGCACGCAGTGGTACATCCTCTTCAACGTGATCGCCGGAGCGATGGCGATTCCGTCCGATCTCCGCGAGGCGGCGCGCAGTTACCGCTTCGATCTGAAGCAGCGTTTCAAGACGCTCTACCTGCCGGGCGTGTTCCCCTACCTGGTGACCGGCTGGG
>DASXIH010000233.1:0-3580 GCA_036498125.1 Thermoanaerobaculia bacterium | reverse complement strand
GCGCTCAACTTCACGTACGCGCAGGTCCTGACGAAGCTGGGACGCGGCGACGAGTCGAAGCAGTACCTCGAGCGTGCCGTCGAGATCGATCCGACGTTCGGCCCGGCGATCATGCAGCTCGTCGACATCTATCAGAAAGAGAACGACTGGACGAAGGCGGCCGAGCTGCTGCAGCCGCTCATCTCCGAGGACCCGCTGAACCTCGACCTGCAGCGGCAGCAGGGTTTCTTCTACCTCCGCTCCGGCAACGCCGAGAAGGCGCGCGCGCTGTTCAAGCAGATCTCGGACGCCGATCCGAAAGACGCGCGCGCGAAGTTCTACCTCGCCGAGGCGCTCAGCGATCTCGAACAGTACGACGAGGCGCAGAAGATCTACCGCGGGCTCCTGGAGCAGACGCCGGAAGACGTCGACGTGCTCGCGAGCTTCGGCATGGCGCAGGTCGCGCAGCGCAAGCTGGACGACGCGTCGAAGACGTTCCACACGCTGCTCAACGTCAAAGACCTCCCTGACAACCTGAAGGTGCTCGCGAACACGCAGCTCGCGTACATCGAGCTGCTGCGAAACAACTACGGCGCCGCGCTGGAGATGGTCCGGCCGCTCTTGATCTTCAACGACAAGCCGAACTCGCAGGCGATCAACATCGGACTCGAAGCGCTCCGCAAGGAGAAGAAGTACAACGAGGCGGTCGCGTTCCTGCAGCCGCTGGTCGACCACTACGCGTCCGATCCGTTCGTGAACGCGCGTTACGTCGAGATGCTCGCGCGCGCCGGTGATGCCGAGAAGGCGAAGCAGGCGGCGGCGACGCAGGCGAAGTTCGGGGCGAAGAACACCGTCGCGAGCGCCGAGGCGTTCATGCAGGCCGAGGACTACAAGTCCGCCGTCGCGCTCGTGAAGGACGCGATGAAGTCGAAGCCGGACGACCTCGACCTCCAGTTCGCCCTCGGCTCTGCGTACGAGCGTGCCGGTGACAAGAAGGCGGCCGAGGACGTGTTCCTCGGCATCCTGCACGCGCATCCCGACAACGCCCAGACGCTCAATTACCTCGGGTACATGTGGGCCGAGAACGGCGTGAACCTCGACCGTGCGGTGGAGATGATCAACAAGGCCGTTGCCGCCGAGCCGCGCAACGGTGCGTTCGTCGACTCGCTCGGGTGGGTCTACTACCAGAAGGGAAATCTCGAGCTCGCGGAGAAGTACCTCAGCGATGCGGCGCACCTTTTGCCCCGCGACGCCACGGTCCACGAGCACCTCGGCGACGTCTTCGCCAAGCGCGGCAACTACGTCCGCGCCCTCGACCTCTACCGCACCGCGCTCAAGCTCGAGCCGGAGCCGAAGGACGAGGCGAAGCTGAAGTCGAAGATCGCCGAGCTCGAGAAGCAGTCGCAGAGTGCGCAGCGGCGGTAAGTTTCTGCTCGCGTTCCTCGTGCTCGGATGCGCCTCGTCGCATACCGGAAACGAGGCGCCGTTCGTGGCGGGGACGCCGCTCGATCAGGTGCACGCCGTCCGCGAGCTGATGCGCGTGCGCGCGACGCACGGCGAGCGGACGGAGTCGTTCAAGGCGCAGCTGCTCGTCGAGCCGAAGACGAACCGCGTCGAGCTGACCGCGTACACACCGCTCGGCACGTCGGCGATGACGCTGTATGCCGAGGGGGATCGGGTCACGTTCCTGAACCACATCGCGCAGACGCAGTGGACCGGAAACGCCTCGGACGTCGCGATCTTCGGCGGCATTGCGCCTGCGGAGTGGGCGACGAAGATCGTGAACGGGCAGACGACGATCAGGCGCGGAGCGGACACCGTCGAGATCACGCCGTTGCAGATCGTCGCGACCGACGCGTCGCCGCAGCCGCCGGCGATCCCGCGCGAGTACCGCTGCTGCGTGGCGCCGGCGCTGTGATCCAGGTTCCGTCGTACGCGAAGATCAACTGGTCGCTGCGTGTGACCGGGAAACGCGCCGACGGCTTCCACGATCTCGAGACGGTCTTTCAGCTCATTTCGCTGCACGACACCCTCACGTTCACGGAATCCGACCGCCTCACTGTCACCTGCGACGACCGCACGATCCCGACCGACGAGCGCAACCTGGTCGTCAAAGCCGCCCACGCCCTCGGCGTCGATCGCGTAGCGATTCACATCGAGAAGCGGATCCCGTCAGGCGGCGGCCTCGGCGGCGGATCGTCGAACGCGGCGGCGACGCTGACGACGCTGTCGAAGATGTTCAGCCTGAGTCAGCCGCTGGAGCCGCTCGCGCTGGAGCTCGGATCGGACGTCCCGTTCTTCCTGGTCGGCGGAACGGCCTACGCCACCGGGCGAGGAGAGGTGATCACGCCGATGCCGGACGCGCCGAGCCTCCCGCTGCTGCTGGTACTGCCGAGGCAGCGCGTCTCGACCGCGGAGGCGTTCCGGTCACTGACGCGCTTCTCGCCGCCGCTCGGGATCAATGCCTATGGCGAATCCCTCGTGTGGCGCAGGCTTCCAGCCTGCGCTCCGGGCGGGACGGGGGCGCAGGCTGGAAGCCTGCGCTACACGAGGGTCTTCACGAACGACTTCGAAGAGCCGGTCTTCGCGCGATTCCCGCAACTGCGCACGTGGAAAGAGAAGCTCTACGACCTCGGCGCGACGTGGGCGGCGATGAGCGGCTCGGGCTCGACGATCGTCGGCGCGTTCGCCGACGTCAGCTCGCGCGACGCCGCAAGGTCCGCTTTTCCGGATGTGCGAACCGAGACGGCCGCGGTGCTTGGCGGAGGGACTCGAGCCTAGTCTCGATCGCGAGCCACGCGCGCGCGATCGCCTTCTTGTCGTGGCGCATGTTGTACGCGTAGTTCGCGCCGAAGAAGACCGCGTTGATCTCGAACGCGATCTGCGCCGGGTCGACATTGGCGGGGAGGTGGCCTTCTTCCTTCGCGAGCCGCACCGCCTTGTCGATCGCGCCGACCCATTCGTCCATCGTCTTCTGGATCGCGTCGCGCACCGGACCGATCCGGCTGTCGAACTCGAACGAGGCAGCGGCGAAGAAGCAGCCGCCGGAGAAGACGTTCCGCGCAATGTAGTCGAGCCACGAGCGGCAGATCGCGACGAGGCGCGGGTAACCGCGCTCCGCGTCCAGGGCCGGCTTGAAGACCTCGGCGAAGAACCGCTCCCGCGCGATCTCGATCGTCGCCAGCTGCAGCTCCTCTTTCGAGCCGAAGTGCGCGAAGAGACCGCTCTTCGACATCTGCAACTCGTCGGCGAGGCGGCCGATGGTCAGCCCTTCGAGCCCTTCGGCCGACGCGAGATCCGCCGCGCGCTCCAGGATCGCGCTCCGCGTTTTCAGGCCCTTCATGCGTAGTGGTGCAGCGCCTTCAGCAGCGTCGACTGTTTCTCGAAGAACGCCGGGCTCCAGCTCGCGGGACGCCGGCGTACCGGGTCGAGCATCGTGACCGTCCGCTCGCCGCGCGCGTGCGCGATGAGGCCGTCCGCACTGGAGCAGGTGAAGCCGTAGGCGCAGGTAGTGGCGTCGATCGAGTCGAGCCAGACGTCGATGCGCAGCTCGCCCGCCGCGGTGACGGAATCGAGAAACTCGATCTGCAGATCGCGGACG
>DASXIH010000232.1:0-9412 GCA_036498125.1 Thermoanaerobaculia bacterium | reverse complement strand
TCGACGCTTCTCGGCGGCAATTACGTGAATCGTTTCAGCATCCAGGGCCGCAGCTACAAGGTCATCCCGCTCGTGCAGCGCGCCGACCGGCTCACGCCCGACCAGCTCTCGCAGATCTACATCACCGGCGGCGGCGGAAAGCTCGTTCCGCTGTCGACGTTCGCGACGCTCCAGACGACGACCGAGCCGCGGGAGCTGAAGCGCTTCCAGCAGCTCAACGCAGTCCGCATCCAGGGGGCGTTCCCGCCGGGCGTCTCGCTCGACGACGCGCTCAAGTTCCTCGAAGGCGAGGCGGCGAAGCTGCCGCGCGGCTTCGCAGTCGACTACGCGGGCGAGTCGCGCCAGCTCCGCACGGAAGGCGCGAAGTTCCTCGGCGTCTTCCTGCTCTCGGGCATCCTGATCTATCTCGTGCTCGCGGCGCAGTTCGAGAGCTTCCGCGATCCGTTCATCATTCTCGCCGGCTCGGTCCCTCTCGCGCTCAGCGGCTCGCTCCTCTTCTCGTTCCTCGGCTGGACGTCGATCAACATCTACAGCCAGGTCGGCCTCATCACGCTCGTCGGCCTCATCGCGCGCAACGGCATCCTCATCGTCCAGTTCGCCAATGAGCTGCAGCTAGAAGGACGCGACAAGCTCTCCGCCGTCCTCGAAGCGGCCAACACCCGCCTCCGCCCGATCCTGATGACCACCGCCGCGACGGTCATGGGCCACCTCCCGCTCGTCTTCGCCCGCGGCCCCGGCGCCGGCGCCCGCAACAGCATCGGCATCATGCTCGTCACCGGCATGATCATCGGCACCGCGTTCACGCTCTTCGTCGTGCCGTCGATCTACGTCCTCGTCGCGAGAACGCACAAGCGAATCGAAGAGGAGCCGGCGTCCGAGTCGCAGCTGTCCCACGACTTCGAGCCAGCCCCGGTCTAGCTGACGTCTCTCCCTCGTTACTCTTCAAAGAGCGAACGCGGAAGCTCCGACTGCCGAATGATCGACAGCAGCGTTCCGATTCGAATCTCTTTGTGCGCCGGGACGGGCACCGTGATTGTCGATTCCGCAGTTCGCCGTTGCATGACGACATGACTGCCGCGCCGGCGCACCTCTTCGAAATCGTGAGCCGCGAGGATGGCACACACCTGGCCACCCGATAGGACGCGGAGCCTACCCAGCCTTTACCTCGAGCGCGGTAACGTACACCTCACCCTTCAGACGCCCGGCAACCTCCGCCTCATCGGCCGTTTCGATGAATAGCTCCACAGCCTCGCGAAGATTCTCCGAGGCCTCTTCAACCGTCTCTCCCTGACTGGCGACGTCGAGCTCCGGGCAGATCGATACAAAGGCGTCGTCCTCCCGGTAAATCATCGCCGTGAATCGCTTTGGGGTGATCGAGTCCATCCGACCATTCTAGCTGCCTTCAGCGCGGCGGCGAATGCCTGGTCAGCGGTGATTTCTACATCCGGCACGACGCCCGTTCCCTCCCAATCCGTCGTCGTCCCTGGAAGCACGACGGCGGTATTCGGGATGATCGCCTCGAAGCCGCAAGCGAGTGGATACGCGCGCCCGGCGTGCGCCGCTCCTGCCGTTCGCTCGCCGATGACACGAGCTCGGCCGAGATGCTGCAGGATGAACGCGAATCCTTCGCCAGCTGAAAACGTGTTGTGCGACGTGAGCAAGAACAGCGGTGTCCCGGCGTGTAGCGCACCTGCCGGCCGCGGTGGCGTCGAGAGCTGTTCGGCCGGCGCTTCACGGTGACGCATCTCGGCAAGCAGCGTCGGGCCGTCGAGAACATACGAGCTCACGAGAGCAACCATATCGGGGTTCCCGCCGCCGTTCGCCCGAAGGTCGATGATCAGCGAGTCGACGCCGCGAAGCAGCTCGAATGCCGCGGCGATCTTCGCGTCTGACTGCGCGTTGCGGCGCTCGAACCCGCGCAGATCGAGATAGCCGATGTTCCCCTCGAGAATCTCGACCCGCTGCACCGCGTCGAAATGCCGCGCCGGCCCGGCAGGAGTTGCGCTGGTGGTGTTTTCGGCGAGCCGCACCAGAACGTGTTTGTCCCCCGTCACCGATCGCAGATCGCTCGTGATCGCCACGGCAAGCTCCGCTCCTGAGAGCCGATGATAGGCATCCCGATGCGCCACGACCGTGTCGGCCATCCGAGCGCCAACGTCCTCGAACACGTAGTGCTGCCGAAGCGCGTCGGCGAGCGGCGGCACCACATCACACGGCTCTGCGCGTGACGTGGCGGCGACGAGGAGCAGCGCCAGGACGATCACATCTTCTCGAACAGCACCACGCCGCCCCAGACAGCCTTCGGTTTCTCTCCCTTCGTGTCGGGAAAGAGGGAAAAGAGACGGAAGAGAAACGTGAGGCGGTGCAGCTTTGCGGCGGTGTGGAGCATTCCGCGTGCGTCGACCGGCTTCCAGCCGCATTTCTCGAAGAAGTGCGGACCTTCCTGTGGGGCGAACTTCAGCGGAGCGCCCGCCTCGCCGAGCCGCGAGCCGATCTGTTTCTGGAGCATCTTCAGGAGGGCGGGGCTCGTCAGATCGCTCGCCCACCTCTCGAATGACGGCTGCGCCGCCAGATCGCGCGCGAGCCCGCAGACGTCGTCGGCGGTGAGGTAGATCAGCAGTCCTTCACTGATGATGAGGGCGCGCTTGGAAGTTCGGCCAAGCTCCTCGAAGACGCCGCGGCGCGCCGCCGCATCCGCGAGGTCGATGCGGATCGACTCGAGACGGCAGACCGGCTTCTCGTTCTTGAGGACGTCCGCTTTGTAATCGAGGATGTCGGGCAGATCGACGTCCACCCATCGAAGCGATGGCGGAAGCTTCATCCGATACGGCCGCGCATCGAGTCCGGCGGCGAGGTCGATGACCATGTCGGCCCCGCGCGCGACCTCCTGCTCCACGAACGTATCGATCAGGTGCGTCCGCGCGGTGTACGACCAGGCGTAGCGATGCGCAGGCTTGATCGACGCCATGATCTCCTCGCCGCGGCTTCCGGCGAGACGGCGCGCGAACGGGTCGCGAAACACGGCATCGCTGCGCTCCGTTTCCATGGCGCGATAGATAGCCACCCACAACGCGGTATCGGAGATGTTTCGAATGAGTTGATCCGGCATCGCGTCAAGATACCTCACGCCGCCGGCAGCGACGTCTCTTCGAGCGGCGGCAGAATTCCGCGTTCGATGTAAATCGGGCGCACGTACTGCGCGAGGAGCGGGCGGCGGTACGCGAACCAGAGGCCGGCCAGGACGCAGCCGATGGCGCCGATGAGGATGGTGTGCGCGGCGCCGATCCGGTCGGCGACGATCCCGCCGATCAGGCTCCCGATCGGTTGCGTGCCGAGGACCGCGACGCTGTAGAACGCCATCACGCGCCCGCGGAGATCTTCGGTCACGACCGTCTGCAGAATCGTGTTCGACGAAGACGACTGCAGCATCATTCCCGCGCCGACGAACGGCAGCGCCGCCAGCGACAGCCAGAGCGAATGCGATAGCGAAAAGACGATCAGCCCGGCGCTGAGCATCAGCGTCGAGGCGACGATCACCTTGCCGAGGCCGACCACCGTATGCCGCGAGGCGAGATACGCCGTGCCGCACAACGCGCCGGCGCCGACGGAGGTCATCAGGATGCCGAGCGTGTGCGCTCCGCCGTGGAGCACCGTCGCCGCGAACACCGGCATCAGCACGGCGTACGGCATCCCCAGGAGGCTGATCAGCGCGACATTGGTCAACAACTCGCGAACGGGCGCGAAGCCGTACACGTAGCGAAACCCGCTCTTGAGCTCCTCCATCAGGTGCGCGCCGCTCCGCACGATCTGGCGCGCAGGGACGTTCATTGCGAGGAGCGAGAGGATCACGGCGATGTACGAGATCGCGTCGATCATGAAGCACCATCCCTCGCCGACGAGGGCGATGATGATGCCGGCGACCGAGGGGCCGACGATGCGCGAGCCGTTGAACATCGCCGAGTTCAGCGCGATCGCGTTCGGGAGGTCGGCGCGGTCGTCGACCATCTCGACAACGAACGCCTGCCGCGCCGGCGTGTCGAACGCGTTGATCACTCCCTGGATGACCTGCAGGCCGATCACCTCGGCCACCGTGATCAGGTTCATGAGCGCCAGAACCGCGAGCACCAGCGACTGCACCGCCGACAGGATCTGCGTCACGACCAGCACGCGGTGCCGGTTCCAGCGGTCGACGTAGACGCCGGCGAACGGCGCGAGGATGAGCAGCGGGATCTGTCCCGCGAAACCGGTGACGCCGAGGAGCAGCTCCGACTTCGTCAGCCGGTAGACCAGCCAGCTCGTCGCGACCCGCGTGAGCCACGTCCCCACCAGCGACACGGTCTGGCCGGCGAAGAAGAGGCGATAGTTGCGGTGCGATAGGGCGCGTGTAAGACGGGACATCATCGGTGTGCCGGTCGCAAGCGGCGTTCCTTCGCCGGAATCATATGGGGGTCGAACTTGGTACTCGATCTGCGTAAGTACGTTGGAACCTGTAAGTTCCACTTGGCAGGAACTGCTGGACTCCGCGTTTCCGGCGTGCTACCTTGCCGTACGTAATTCGGATGGATATCGACACCGACGACGTCATCGAGGCCCTGCGCGACCCGTTCGTGTGGAAGCCGCAACGCAACAACTCGGCTCCCAAGCCCGAGCGGATCGCGGCGTTGGCGACGTTCAAGAAGCGCCTCGAAGACGAAGACGCTGCCGCCTCCGAGCTTCTCGACTCCGTCCTCAAAGGGCCGTCCGCGTGGTGGGGCAACTCCCTGCGCAAGAGCGGCGTGCGTACCGCGGGCGTGGTCCGGCAGCTGCTCGTTCGGATGCGCTCCGTTGAAGAGCGCGTTCCCGCGGACGCTCTGATCGTCGTCACGCTCGCCGTCGAGATCGCCGATTCGCTCGCGGTCACCGACTATCCGTCCGACTTCGTCATCACGCTCCGCGCGCAGGCTCTGCGCGATCAGTCGTGGGGCTTCTCGACGATGGGACGCTACCGCGAGGCGACGGCGGCTGCCGACCGCGCCGAGCGTCTGCTTCTCCAGACTCCGATCCCTGATTTCGAGATGGCGCGTCTCAACCTGGTGCGGTCCAGCTTCTATCGCTGGACCGACCGCACGGACGAGGCGATCGTCCTCTCGCGCAAGGCCGCCGAGATCTTCGAGCGCTTCGGTGACCGCCGGATGTTCGTCATCGCCCGCATCTACGAAGGCGAGATGCTCTTCACGCGGAATGAGTACGCTCCGGCGCTCGCCGCCTACCGCACGATCGAGAAAGACCCGGCGATCTCCGACGACGCGACGCGGACCCTCATCAGCTTCAACATGGGGCTCTGCCACCGCGGTCTCGGGCACATCGACGAAGCGATCCAGGCTCTGACCGCGGCCACGGCCGAGTACGAGATGCTCGGCATGGACGTGAACCTGGCGCGTTGCCGCTGGTCTCTGGCGACGACGGTGAACAGTGCCGGGCGGTCCTCCGACGCGATTCCGATGTTCCGCACGGCGTGGAAAGAGCTCGAGTCGCTCGGGATGGAGTCGGAAGCCGCGCTCACGGCCCTGGAACTTGCCGAGACTCTGCTCGTGGTCGGACGTACCGATGAAGTGCCGGCCATCTGCCGCACTCTGATCGACCGTTTCACACGCGCCGGGATGGGAGGGAGCGCCATGACCGCGCTCGCCTTTCTTCGGGAGACGGTGGCCACCGGTCACGCCACCCCCGCCCTGGTCCGTCATGTCCACGAGTTTCTGCGCGACGTGTCGCGCACAGAAGCGAGCTCTCCGGCGCAGCATGTATTGCGCCTCGAAGAGTAGCCCGCCACTCGCCCGCCGAGAAACGGCAGCAGCCGGGTCCGCCGCTGCCCGTGCCAAAGCAACGACCGCAATCCGTGCAGCACAACAAGGAGGAGAACTATGCGCACCACCACGATGAAGTCGTTCACGATCGCTCTCGTTTTGACCACCGCCCTGACGGCCCCCATGTTCGCCGCCGTGCGCGACGGCGGCAAGCATGATCCGCGCGGAGGCGACCAGCAGCAGACGATCGTGCAACGCCTGATCAACCAGATCGTTCGCATCTTCGACGGCGGAATCCTCCCGCACCCGTAGCGCGCCGCTCGCTCACACGAGCACGCCCGGCCCACTCTCTCGGGCAGGGCGAAGCTCTGTCTTCATCGCGGGCAGGGTCACGGTGAAGGTTGCGCCGCGGCCTTTGCCTTCGGAGTTTGCGTGGATCTCGCCGTGATGGAGATCGACGATGTGGCGCGCGATGGCGAGGCCGAGGCCGAGGCCGGAGCGCTTGGTGGCGCCTTCTCCCTGGCGGAGGCGCTCGAACACGTATGGCAGGAAACTCGGCTCGATTCCTTCGCCATGGTCGGAGACGGAGAGACGCAGGTCGGAACCGCTGCGGTCGAGTTGCAGCTCCACGCTCTTGCCGTTCGGCGAGAACTTGATCGCGTTCGAGAGGATGTTGTTGACGACCTGCTGCATCCGGTTCGGATCGGCGCTGACGAGATCGTCGCCCTCTTTCGTGCGGATGTCGGCGACCAGGCGCACTTCGCGCTCCTGGGCGGTGGGGCGCGCGGTCGTCAGCGCGGCGTCGACGATCGCGTTCAGATGCGTCGGCCGCAGGTCGACCTGGAACTTGCCGAGGACGATGCGCGAGACGTCGAGCATGTCATCGATCAACGCGGCCTGGAGGCGCGCGCTCGTCTCGATCGTCGCCAGCGCCTCGTTCAACTCGTCCTCCGAGAACCCGCCGTACCGGAGGAACTGAACCCATCCGAGGATCGACGTCATCGGCGTCCGCAACTCATGCGAGAGCGTGGCGAGGAAGTTGTCCTTCGCGCGATTCTGCGCTTCCGCTTCGCGATACCTTCGCTCCGCCTCGGCTGACGCGGCTGCGATGCGCCGTTCCGTCACATCGCGGAACGTCACGACCGCGCCGAGCGTCTCCTCGTCGTCGTTGTGGATCGGCGACACCGTCAGCTCCGCCGGAAAACTGCTCCCGTCGTCGCGGAAGAACGTCGCCTCGTTGACCGCGCGGCTGAAATTGCCCTGGAGCGCAGCGCTGAGGCTGCAGTTTTCGCGGTCGCACGTCATCACGCCCGGGAAGAGCGGATGCACCATGGCGTGCAGATTCTCGTGAACCACCTGTTCCGGTTCCCGTCCCAGCATCCGGGCCGCCGCGGGATTGATGAACGTCACGGTGCCCTGCAGATCGATACCGACGATCCCCTCGGCCGCCGCCGTCAGGATCAGCTCATTCTGTTTGATGACGCGCGCCAGATCGCGCGTCCTGCGATTCAGGGCCTCGCGCTGCCGGAAGAGCTGCACGAAGACGTTGACCTTCGAGCGGAGGATCTCGGCGTGGAACGGCTTGAAGATGTAGTCGACCGCGCCGAGCTCGTAGCCGCGGAAGACGTTCGTCTCGCTCCGCGACAGCGCCGTGAGGAAGATGATCGGTGTGTCCTTCGAGCGTTCACGCTGCCGGATGAGGCTCGCCGTCTCGAAGCCGTCGAGCTCCGGCATCTGCACGTCGAGGAGGATCACCGCGAACTCGCGGTTGAGGAGCTCCTTCAGCGCGCGCTTGCCGGAATCGGCCCGCACGAGGTTCTGCCCCATCTCGTCGAGAATCGACTCGAGCGCCAGCAGGTTCGCCGGCTGGTCGTCGACCAGCAGAATATTGACTTTGTCGTTCTCTAGGGTCATTGCGCCGGCGGCCTGAAGCAAAGCTCGACGAGAAGCGGGCCTATGCGATCCAAAGGCAAAATCCGGTCCACCGTCGTGCTCGCGATGGCCGCCTGCGGCATGGCGGGCGCTTCCGCCGTATTCGGATCCTGAACGATGACGAATCCACCGTTTTCCTTGATGCGGGCGACCCCGCGCGCGCCATCCGAATTCGCTCCGGTGAGGATCACCCCGACCACCGCCTCGTGGTACGCGTCCGCCGCCGATTCGAAGAGCACGTCGACGGACGGCCGCGAATACGCCACCGCCTCATCGACCGAAAGGCTGAACTCCCCTTCCTCGACGAGCAGGTGATAGTTCGCCGGCGCGAGATAGACGTGTCCCGGCCGGATCCACTCCTTGTCGTCTGCGTCGACGACCTTCAGATGCAAGTGGCGCCGGAAGTACGCCGGCAGACCCTCATTCGACGTCCGGTAACGATGCTGGACGACGGCGATCGGAACGGGAAAGGTGGGCGGCAGCTCGCCGAGAATCGTCGTGAGTGCGTGCATGCCGCCGAGCGAGCAGCCGATCACGATCAGGCGAAACTCGTGCTCGACCTTCGTGCGCGACGTGCGGCGGCGCTCCGCCATGACCGCGCCCGTACTGTCTTTCCAGCGGGTCATCGCACCCTGCGGTACAGCCGCTCCTCTTCATCGATCACGTCGAAATTGTCCGCGACCGTCGTGTAGCGGATCGTTTCCTTCTTCCCGAGGCCGAGGATGCCGAAGGTCTCGAGACTGTTGAGGAAGAGCTGCTGCACGCGCTCCTGCAGCTGGTTGTTGAAATAGATGAGGACGTTGCGGCAGAAGATGACGTTGAAGTGATTGAACGACGAGTCCGTGACCAGATTGTGCTGCGCGAAGACGACGCTGTCGCGGAGCTGGGGGCGGAAGATCGCGTAGTCGTACCGGGCGGTGTAGTAGTCGCTGAACGTCCCGCGCCCGCCGGCCGCGATGTAGTTCGACGTGTTCTCCTGCATCGTGTTGATCGGGAAGATCCCGCTCTTCGCCTTCTGCAGCACCGCCTCGTTGATGTCTGTCGCGTAGATCCGGCAGCGGTCGTAGATCCCCTCCTCCTGGAGCAGGATCGCCATCGAGTACACCTCTTCGCCCGTCGAACAGCCGGCGTGCCAGATGCGAATGAACGGATACGTGCGCAGCAGCGGCACGACCTTCTGCCGGAACGCGAGGTAGAAGGTCGGGTCGCGGAACATCGCCGTGACGTTGATCGAGAGGTCGAGCAGCAGCCGCTCCATCGCCGGCGGGTCATGCAGAACCCGGTTCGTGAGCGCCGAGATCGTGACGAGCCCTTCCGCATAGACGCGCTTCAGGATCCGCCGCCGCAGCGACGGATACGAGTAGTCACGGAAATCGAACCCGTAATGTTCGAACACAGCCTCGGTCAGAAGCCGGACTTCGAGCTTCTCGAGTTCCCGTGTGCCGGGATCGGTTTCGTCGAGAGAGAGAGACATTACCGGGTACGGGGTTACGAGGTAGCGGGGTTACGAAACCACGAAACCCCGCAACCCCGTAACCCTATCGATACAGCCATACTCGCAACAACGACACCAACTGCTGTGCGTCGATCGGCTTCGTGATGTAGTCGCTCGCGCCGGCCTCCATGCACTTCTCGCGGTCGCCTTTCATCGCCTTCGCCGTCAGCGCGATCATCGGGAGGTTCTTGAACTCATCCAT
>DASXIH010000231.1:0-3784 GCA_036498125.1 Thermoanaerobaculia bacterium | reverse complement strand
CGGTGGGGCTCACGGTTGCATTTGACTGGTTGAGCAGGTCGGGCTTGCTGAGGACTGCATCCCCTGGGGTGGTCGTGATGTCGAGGTTTGTCGGAACGCCGGCCTGGAAATCGGCCTGCGTGGTGTCTGTATAGCAATTGCCGGAGCTGGCGCTCGTGAGCGAGAAGTTCTGCGTGCTCGTTCCGCCGTCCGTGACGCTGACGCTTCCGCTGGTCGAGGTGTTGTAGCCGGGATAGGCGGCCGTCATCGACGGATACAGCCCTGCGGGGATGTTCTGGAAGGCGTAGTTGCCGCTGGCGTCAGTGGTGGTGCTGCGGGCCCCGAGGCTGACGGTCGCGCCGACGATCGCCGCGCCGCCCACGGTCGCCGTCACGGTGCCGTTGACCGTACCGCCGGCGCCGACCGGCGTGCACGACGGAAACTTGAAAGAGCCGATGCGCGTGTTGAAATTCAGTCCGCTAGTGACGTAGTACTCGTTGGTGTACCAGAACGTGCAGCCGTCGGGGTCGAGCGTCATGGCGCTGTAGTCGCCCCAGCGCGTGCAGGTGGTGCCGCAGGTGCCGCTCTGCGAGCCGGTGCCCTGAAACAACAGCTGCTCGGTCTGCGTGATGCTGTTGACCGGATCGCCGGCGAGGCGGCCGGCGTAGACGATCGCCGGGTTCGCAGTGGCGGTCGAGGTGGCGTAGCCCATCGCCATGTCGCCGGCGCGGTTGACCGCGACGCTCGGCATGTAGCGGTAGACGGTGGCGTCGGGGCTGTAGGTGAAGCTCTGGACCGTGTTCGCCGCGACGGCGCCGCCGGTCACGTCCACCTGGTAGTAGCGAGGAGCCGACTGGGCAGACGTCAGGTTCGAGGTGGGGTTGCCGGCACCGACGGTGTGACTCGTCCAGAGCGACTCCGCGCCGCCGAAGTTCGAGTATTGGTTCTGGACCATCAGGCGCGGATAGAGGGTGTCGAGGAAGTTCGCTGGTGTCGGCGCCGTCGTCGCACCACTGCGGCTGAACTGCTCCCACCAAAAGCCCATCGTGGTGTTGAACGGGCCGGTGACGCTCGACAAGGTGATGTTGTTCCAGTCGACGTGGAACTTCCAGATCTGCATCGAGTTCAGAAAGCCCCAGACCGAGGCGAAGTAGTTAGGACTTCCCGGAGGGGGAGTTCCCGTCTGAAGACGCGCATTCGCGGGCAAGACCGTGAACTGGTCCGAGGGCAAGTCGAACGAGACAACTTGCACGCTCGGGCTGCCGGCGTACATCTGGTACTTGTTGAACGCGTAGAGGCGCGTGTTCTCGAACGCCCCGCCGTTCGGGTAGTTGAACATGTTGACCGACATGTAGAGGCCGTCCGGCCAGATGCCGAGCTTCGGATAGTCGCCGAGGCCGCCGCTCGTGTTGATCGAGTAGTAGTTCCAGCCGCCGCTCACCGGATCGCCGTTCATCGAGACGGCGACGCACTGGAACGATCCCGGCGGATTGACCACGTTGCCCGAGCCGTCGAGCTTGAACGCGAAGTCGCTGATGATCCAGCGGTCTTCGAAGCTGTCGTAGAGGACGACCGGGTCGCCGAAGTTGTCGGTGTCGCAGAGGTTCCCGAAGTTCCCCTGGCTCATGAAGGTGTTGAACGTGAAGGCGGCGACCCGCGCTCCGTCCGTCTTCCGGAAGACGCCGATGGAGGTGTTGATGGTCTGGATGTAGTAGTTCGGACCGACGTCGCCGTTGGTGTCTGGAGGATGTCCCGCGCCCCAGTTCGCAAAGTCGAGCCCGTCGAAGTTCGCCAGAGGTGCCGGTGCCGCCGCGGCGCGGTATGGCGGCGGGAATGCCGACGCCTGCACGGGCTGCGATGTGGCGCCAACGGTGCTCTGAGCCCCCACCGGGTTGACCGGCGGTTCCTCGCGCTCCGGCCGTTCGCGCTTGACCGGCGGGATGAACGGCAGCGATCGGAGGTCGAACTTTTTCCCGTTCGCCTTCGAGATGTGCAACTCGACCGGCGGGCCGACGACGATCGCGCCGTGGCCTTTGTTGACCGGCTTGTCCGAGTCGTCATCAGAAGCCGACGCAAGCTGCTTCTTCGACTTCGGGATGCGCTGTGTGACCGGCGCCTGAGAGGTCTTCTTATTGACCGGCTTCTCGGCTTCAGGCGGGGCAGCAAGTACGGGAAGGGCGACCAGGGCCGCGAGGAGACAAAGGGATTGCGCTCTCGACATGGAGGATCCTCGGCACTTCTATCAACGGTGGGTACGGCGGAACGGGACGATGAGGGGACAATAACATGTCCTCGCCGCGGGGAGAGCGTCAAAAGAGAACGAATGTTCCGTGAAAACCTGAATTAGATCTTCACCTTGCCGTCGCGGATGTGGATGACCCGTTTCGCTTCCTGCGCCACGTCGTCCTCGTGGGTGTCCATGATTATGGAGTTACCGCGGCTGTGGAGGTCGCGGAAGAGGTCGAGGATCTCGCGGCCGGTCTGGGAGTCGAGGTTGCCGGTCGGCTCGTCGGCCAGGAGCAGGGACGGCTTGTTCACGAGGGCGCGGGCGATGGCCACGCGCTGGCGCTGACCGCCGGAAAGCTCGTTCGGCTGGTGGTGCATGCGGTCTTTGAGGCCGACGGCGGCGAGCGCTTCCTCGGCCATCTCGCGCCGCTCCGCGCGCGGGATCTTGGCGTAGACGAGCGGGAGTTCGACGTTCTGCAGCGCCGTGGTTCGCGCGAGGAGGTTGAAGGTCTGGAAGACGAACCCGATCTTCTTGTTCCGGATCGCCGCGAGCTCGTCGTCGTCCATCGATTCGACCGGGATGCCGTCGAGGAGATAGCGCCCCGCGGTCGGCCGGTCGAGGCAGCCGATGATGTTCATCAGTGTCGATTTGCCGGAGCCCGACGGTCCCATGATGGCAACGTACTCGCCGTTCTCGATGACGAGATCGACGCCGCGCAGGGCATAGATCTCCTGCGGGCCGAGCTGATAGACGCGGGTCAGCTCGAGCATCTCGATGAGGTGTGCCGGAATCGCTTCGGGGAGCGCGCTCATGACTAATCCTTTAACGAAATCGCCGTGTTTAGGTTTCGCGCGATGACGCCAAGGTCACTGATTCGCCCGCTTCGCCTGCATCGCCGGTCCGATCAGCGAGACGAGGTTCACGATGAGCCAGAGGACGATCACGATGACCGCCGACTTGGCCTTCGAGAATTTCGACATCGCCGCCAGCCCGATGATCAACAACACGAGACTCCAGATGTTGAAGATGTCGAGCGCCATGCCCATCGCGTACTGGACCGGCTGGGTCTTCGGATCGAACAGGAACCCGAGGTTCGACATGATCGGGTTCTGGAGCTCGTACAGCGAAAGCGAGCTTTTCGAGAGCATCACGATCGCGCCGAGAATGCCTTTGATCAGCCGCGGGAACCAGGCGTAGGTCGTCACCGACAGCGCGATGTTGAAGTCGCCCTCGCCGCCGAACATCTTGAACGCCAGAAGGCAAACGCCAGCGGTGATGACGAGCATGAGGACGATCAGGAGGGGGCTCGCATACATCGAGACCTTCATGATCCCCTTGGTCATGCCGATGGCGCCCGCCGCTTTGTCCGGCGGGATGTTCGGATTCGCCTCGATCGCCTCGCGCGAGAGCGCGTCGAAGTCGACCTTCACCGCGACGGCGACCGAGGAAAGGATGGCGATGACGATGAAAACGAGGAGCGGCCCAAGGATGTTGGGCCGCTTCACGATCGATTCGAAGGTCTCTCCGGGGCTGAACAAAACCCCGATGATTCTCGAGAACGTATTCGGCGTTTCCGGC
>DASXIH010000230.1:0-2047 GCA_036498125.1 Thermoanaerobaculia bacterium | reverse complement strand
ATCTACATCTACTTCCAGTCGCGCGAGGAGATCCTCGCGCGGACGATGGAAGGCGCGACGGAGAAGCTGGTCGAGAAGCTGTCGGAGGCGTGCCGCGGCTGCCGCGGTTTCGGCGAGATCATGGAGCAGCGGATCCGGACGCAGCTGCTGCACTTCGAGGAGAACCGCGACTTCTTCCGGCTCTACCTCGCGATGGCCGAGCCGTTCGGCGAGCGCCGGCTGAAGCAGCACCCGACGTACCTGACGTACCTGAAACAGCTCGAGACGATCATCCGCGACGCGATCGCGCGGGGCGAGGTCCGCGATGCGGACGTCGGCCGGCTCGCGATCTCGCTCGCCGCGGTCGTCCGCGAGATCATCCTGAACCGCATCGTCGATCGAGACCCGCCGCCGATCGAGGACGACGTCCGATTCGCCGTCGATTTCGTCATGCGCGCAGCCGAAAAGAGGAACGAATGAGATTTGCCGCCGTCACCTTGTTTCTGCCCCTTGCCGTCGCCCTCGCCGGATGCGGCGAAGGGGCGGCGAAGCAGAAGGACAACGCTCCCGCACCGCCGCCGCATGTCGTCGTCACGCCGGTGATTCAGCGCGATCAGGCGATCACGCGCGAATGGATCGGGACGACCGAGGGGGATGTGAACGCGGACATCCGTCCGAAGATCGAGGGATACCTGCTGCGGCGCGCGTATCAGGAAGGAAGCTTCGTCCGGCGCGGACAGCTGCTCTTCGAGATCGATCCGCGTCAGGCGGCGGCGCAGATGCGGCAGGCGGAGGCGAACGTCGAGCAGGCGAAGGCGGGGCTCGTCAAGTCGCAGCACGACGTCGACCGCTTCGAGCCGCTCGCCGCGCAGAAGGCGCTGAGCCAGCAGGAGCTCGACAACGCCCGCTCCGCGCGCGCCGCGGCGCAGGCGACGGTCGGTGCGCTCGAGGCGGCGGTCGAGCAGGCAAAGTTGAATCTCGCCTGGACGAAGGTCACGTCGCCGATCGACGGCATCGCGGGACTCGCGAAGGGGCAGGTCGGAGACCTCGTGAATCCGCAGACCGTGCTCACGACCGTCTCGACCGTGAACCCGATCCGCGTCGCGTATCAGGTGAGCGAGCAGGAGTACCTGGAGTTCCAGAACGATCCGGCGATGCGCAACGCAGCGCTGGAGCTGATCCTCGCGGACGGCACGACGTTCCCGCAGAAGGGCCACATCGCGCTCTCCGGCCGCGACGTCGACGTGAAGACCGGCACGATGACGACGATCGGTCTCTTCCCGAATCCCGGCAACGTGCTGCGTCCCGGCCAGTACGCGAAGGTGCGCGCGGCAACGTCGACGGTGCGAGGAGCACTGCTCGTCCCGCAGCGTGCGGTCAACGAGCTGCAGGGGATCGAGCAGGTTGGCGTCGTCGACTCGAACGGCATCGCCACGGTCCGTTCGGTGACGCCGGGCGCGCGCATCGGCAGCGACTGGGTGATCGACAAGGGCCTCGCCCCCGGCGACCGCGTGATCGTCGAAGGGTTCGAGAGGGTGAAGAACGGGCAGAAGGTGATTGCCGAAGAGGCGGCGAAGTAAATGGCCGGCTTCTTCATCAATCGTCCGATCGTCGCGATCGTCATCTCGATCCTCATCGTCCTCGGCGGAGTGGTCGCGATGGTTGGCCTTCCGGTCGCGCAGTTCCCCGAGATGGTCCCGCCGCAGATCCAGATCCAGGGGCAGTACCCCGGCGCCGACGCGCTGACGGTCGAGCAGTCGGTGGCGACGCCGATCGAGCAGCAGATGAACGGCGTCGAGGACTCGCTCTACATCCAGTCCGTCAACGCCAGCGACGGCACGGTGACCGAGAGGGTGATCTTCGATGTCGGCACGGACCGCAACGCCGATCAGGTGAACGCGCAGAACCGCGTGTCGCAGGCGCTGCCGAGCCTTCCGCAGGAAGTGACGCAGTTTGGCCTCACGTACCGCAAGACGCAGGGCGTGCCGCTGATGATTCTCGCGCTCTACTCGCCGAAGGGAACGTATCCCGGCCTCTTCCTCGGCAACTACGCGCTGATCAACGTGAA
>DASXIH010000229.1:0-2914 GCA_036498125.1 Thermoanaerobaculia bacterium | reverse complement strand
CCGACGATTTGATCGAGTGGGTGAAAGCCTCTGAGGGGAACGGGCTGGGGATGGCGCAGAGGAAGCGTTGAGCCGTCCCGTGCTTCTGGATAGTTCCTTCCTCATCGCTCTCGATCGCGAAACCAGCCGAGGCGAAGATGGCCCTGCCCGACGGTTGCTGACACGCCTTCGAGGCCGCCGGCTCATCGTCTCGGTAGTTAGTGTCGAGGAAGTCTTGGAGGGTGCTGTCGATCAGGCAGCGGCCCTCGCCTCGTTGCAGCGCTTCGTTCTTCAGGGTGTGCATCTCGCCCAAGCACAACGATGTGCGCTGTTGCAGCGCCGTGCGGCGCGCCGCATGGGGGAGAACGACGCGTGGCTCGTGGCGACCGCCCAATCGCTCGATGCTGATGTAGCCGGCTCAGATCGCACGGCTTTCGAGCGGCTTGGCGAACGCTATCTTCGCTTTGGTTGAGTTGGTGAGCCCGGTAGGGATCGAACCTACGACCAATTGGTTAAAAGCCAACTGCTCTACCACTGAGCTACGGGCCCGAAGGCGGGACGGTCAACATACGGACGCGTGGTCTGCCTGTCAACCGGGGCGTTGCAAACCTGCGCCGTCTCGATCTTGTTCACCAGCAGCGAGGCGGTCAGTAGTACTTCACCAACGCGTACTTCGGCCAGAAACCGTGGGATACATGAGGTGCGAGTCCCACCTCGAGCCACATATAGCGATCCGCCTCGGTGAGATACACCAAGGTCAAGGAAGCTCCGTGACAGTTTGGCCGCGCGAGGGCTTCGAGCGACCTGAGTCTCGCGGTGCCCTCGAACTTCAAATGGTGCTCTAGGTAGTCGAGACATCTCGGGAGTAGAACCTCACGCTCGCTGAGAAAAACATAGACCTGCGCTAGTGAAGCAGCATCAGGCTCTCCGCCCGCATCGGAGACCTGGATCTCCATCCCGAGCTCGGAGGATTTGTGGACGTACCACATGCCCGTGCGTTCAAAGAATTTCAGTTCTGACGGATCGAACATGACGTCACCCGAACGCGATGCTGCGCATCGAGAGCGTGCCGTAGTGGAAGGCGTCGACGATCGTACGTGGGGCGTCGTTCGCGGCGGCTCCGGCGGCGACGAGGAGCGGCTCGTAGTGCTCGGGCGTCGGGACGGCGTCGCGGGCGTTCGGGGCTTGTTCGTAGTGCGCGAGTGCGGCGTAGTCGCGCGACTCGACACGGTCGGCGACCCAGCCGTCGAACGCCCTCGCCCACTCCTCGGCGGGCGCGTCGACGCCGGCGAAGTTGATGCGGCGGAGGTTGTGGACGATTCCTCCCGTTCCCATGATCACGATGCCGCGATCGCGGAGCGGAGCGAGCGTGTTGCCGAGGCGGAGGAGGTCGGAGGGGGCGGACGGTGACGGAAGCGAGATCTCGACGACCGGGATATCGGCCGCCGGGCGGATGTGCCTCAATGGCACCCAGAGGCCGTGGTCCCATCCGCGTTCGGTCTCGAGCGTTGCACCGATCATCGCCGCGATCTCGCGGGCGAGATCGGGATCGCCGGGCGCGTCGTAGCGCATGGTGTAGAGCTCCGGCGCGAAGCCGCCGAAGTCGTAGATCACCTGCGGCTTGGCGACGGCATTCACGCGGATGCCGCCGCGCGTCTCCCAGTGGGCGGAGACGACGGCGATGGCTCGGGCGCCGTCGAGGCTGTCGCCGAACGCGCGGAGAGCGCGCGTCACTGCATCATCCTGTAAAGCCAAGGACGGCGCGCCGTGCGCCACGAATACCGACGGAGCTCTCATACATCCACCTCGCCCGCGAGACCGTAGTGTTCGTCAAAACCACGATAGGAGAAAACGATGAAAGTGCGTCTCACGATAGTAACCCTGCTCCTCGCCGCGGCGACTGCAGCATTCGCGGCGGACCCGAGTCCGCTGCGCCAGCTCGATTACTTCAAAGGCACCTGGACCTGCAAAGGCACCGCCTTCGCGATGCCCGACGCCCCCGAGCATGCCGTCACCGGCAAACTGGTGGAGAAGTGGATCATGAACGGCGCTTGGCTGCAGTTCAACTACGACGGGATGAAGTCGAAGTCCGATCCGAAGCCGATGTCGGTCGCCGGCTTCGCCGGGTGGGACGCCGAGAAGAAGAACTTCTCGATGGGCGCGGTCTGCAGCGACGGCTGCTACTCGACCGAAATGAGCCCCGGCTGGGAGAACGACGTCATGATCTTTACTGGCCCGAATCACATGGACGGCATGACGGTGACCGGCCGCGACGAGTTCCACAAGATCTCGAACACGGAGATGAAGTACGTCTACCAGGTCGAGATGAACGGGAAATGGCAGAAGGCGATGGAAGAGACGTGTAAGCGGAGCGGGAAGTAAGCCGAGTCAGACGAGTCCTCGGTCCTCGGTCCTCAGTCCTCGGATGCGTATCTGAGGACCGAGGTCCGAGGACCGAGGACCGATTCATTTCAGTCCCCGCTCGATCAGGAGTGGTTCCACCTTCGGATCGTGGCCGGCGAACGCGCGGTACATCTCGGCGGGATCGATGGTGCCTCCTCGGGAGAGGACCATGTCGCGGAAGCGATCGCCGTTCGCGCGCGTCATGCCGCCGTGCTCGCGGAACCAGTAGTACGCGTCGTCGTCGAGGACCTCGCTCCAGAGGTAGGCGTAATACGCCGCGGAGTAGCCGCCGCCCCAGATGTGCGAGAAGTAGGGAGAGCGGTAGCGCGGCGGCACCTGCGCCATGTCGACGTGGTAGCGCGCGAGTGCTTCCTGCTCGAATTTGTCGGCGTTCTGCAGCGGCGCATCGGCCGGCAGGTCGTGCCACGCCATGTCGAGCAGCGCCGCGGCGAGGTATTCGGTCGTCGCGAAGCCCTGGTTGAACGTCCGCGCCTTCCGCAGTTTCTCGACGAGCTCCTTTGGCATCGGCTCG
>DASXIH010000228.1:0-15972 GCA_036498125.1 Thermoanaerobaculia bacterium | reverse complement strand
CCACTTCATGACCTCGGCGTGTTCGTCGAATTTCGGCGCTTCGGGCTTCTTCGAACAGGCCAGGCTGAGGAGGATGGCGAGCGGGACGAACCGTTTCATGGCGCGTAGGATAGCGCCGTGGTTTCGTTTTTCTGTGAACATGCGTCCAACTGACGTGGCCGAAGTTGCTACGTTCCCGGCGGCGGCAACCGAGCGTGCGGAAGAGAGCACGCCGTGGAACGACGAGCGCCGGCTGCTGGAGGCAATCCGCGCAGGCAATCGTGCCGCGGCGGAAGAGATGGTGGAACGAACTTACTCGGCAGTCTTTGCGTCGCTGTTTCGCCTCTGCGGCGACAGCGACAAGGCCGCCGACCTGACACAGGAGACCTATCAGAAAGCGTGGGCGGCGCTGCCGGGCTTCGACGGCCGCTCGCAACTCTTCACCTGGCTTTACCGTATCGCATACACGACGTTCTTGAATGCCATTCGGCGGCCGCGCCGCATGACGTCACTCGACGAGCCGGAATCGTTTGATGTGCGCGATGAAGCGCCCCCGGTCGACGAAGTGATCGCCGAGCGCGAGCGCGCCGAACGGCTGCGGCAAGCGGTGCTCTCGCTGCCGGAGGATCTGCGCTTCACGGTGACGGCGCACTTCTGGGGCGGGCTCGCCGTGAAGGAGATCGCTCAGATCGAGAGCATCACGACGGTGGCGATTCGCAAGCGCCTCCACAAGGCGTTCTCGATGCTGGAAGCGAATCTCGACGAGGAAGTGACATGACGACGAAACGAAAGGCGGAACTGCAGCGACGGCTCTCGATGGCTTCGGTCCCGAAGCCGCCTGCCGGTCTCTCCGACCGCATCAAATCCGACATCCCCGATCTCCTCGGCACGACGCGCGAGCGCGAGCGCCTCTCCTCTTCGATCGCGTTCAATCTGAGGGTCGCCGCCTCGATCATCCTCCTGGTCTCCTCGGCGTATCTCTGCGTCCAGCTGCTTTCACGCGCCGATCGGAACGAGTCGGTGCCGCCGATGGTGGCGATGGCGGTGCATCGCGTCCCGGCGAAGCTGCAGATGAACGAGCAACAGGCTCCTGCCGTCGCCGCCAAGACGATCGAGCCTCAGGTCGAGGTGCCAAAGCCGGCGCCGCGCCGCGCCGCCCCGCCGGTCGAACGCGCCCGCGACATGGTCGCGGAAGAAGCGGCGCCGGTGACCCCGCCGCCTCCTCCTCTGCCCAGAAACGAACCGATCGTGGTCACCGCCGAAGCGCCTCTCCTCGACGTCACATCTGCGGCGGCACCTGCGCCTGCTCCGGCGCCGGAAGCGAAGGCGATGTCGGGCGTGCAAGGCGGCTTCGCATATGAAATGGTCCCGTCCGCGCGCGCCGCTGACATCGCGCAGGCTCGCCACGACGAAGTATTCGGGATCTCCGTCGACGCACACGCGTTCCCGAACGTGAAAGGGGCGATCGAACGCGGCGAACGGCCGAATGCGGTCAACGTCGACGCACTCATCAACTACTTCGCCGGACCGCCGGATCGCCGTGCGCCGCGCGAAGTCGGCCTCGAGGTCGAGGCGTCACCTGCGCCGGTGAGCGCCGGACCGCGTGCCTTCATCATTCGCACGACGATCGACACGGCCCGCCAGGACCTTCCGAAGGGCTCGTCGGCGCTGCCGGTGGCGACGGATGCCGAGCTCGAGATCGAGCTTGACGGGAACGCGGTCGTTTCCCATCGCCGCGCCGGCGGCGGAGACGAGCTCTCGGGAGTCGAGTCGACGCTCCTGAAGAACGTCTCGGTCACGGCGATGTTCGAGGTCGAGCTCCGGGCGAATCTGGCCTGGCGGCAACCGATTGCGACCGTCCGCCTGCACTACCGCAGCGTCGAGACCGGCAAGGAGCGAACGATCACCCGAATCGTGCACGCGTCGGACATCGCGCGGCCGTGGAGCGAGGCGTCACGCCGGCACCGTCTGGCAACCCTCGGTGCGATCTGGAGCGAGACGCTGAAGAATGCGCCGGGCGCAACGGATGTCGCGCGGCGCGCCGAGGAGTTGGCGAATCAGGAACCGAGAGACGCGAAAGCGCGCGAGCTGGCGTTGCTCGCTACCGCTTCTTCCCGCCTCCAAAGTTCCGGACCGACTGGAAGTGGACGTTGAAGTAGTTGGCCGCGGCTCGCAACGCGCGGCCGACGCTCATCCAGTCTTTATCCGACACGCCCACGAGCCCCGTCCGCATGTTCGCGGGCAGTTTGCTGCGGCATGAACGGCAGAGTGCGTTACCGACGGTCTTGTTCAGGTCGCAGCGCGGACAGCTCGCGCGCTTCGCCAGACGACTGACGTCCTCATTCGTGTAAACCATCCACAGCCTCTCTCGACCAGCATTCTCGCATGAGTGATACGGATGAGACGCCCCAAACGTCTCATCGCATAGAATCCGTGACATGGGCCAGCGCGTCGAATTTCCATCCAACAGTCACACCTGCCAGGGCTACTTTGCCGCTCCATCCGCGAAGGGTCCGGCCGTAGTCGTCATCCAGGAGTGGTGGGGCCTCGTGCCGCACATCGAAGATCTCGTCGACCGATTCGCCCGCGAAGGCTTCGTCGCCATCGCACCCGATCTCTTTCACGGCAAGACGACGAAGTCGCCGGATGAGGCGGGGAAGATGCTGATGGAGCTCGATGCCGACCGCGCAGTGACGGAGATCTCCGGCGCCGGCGCCTACCTGCTGCAGCGCCCCGAGTGTTCGTCGAAGACGTACGGCGTCGTCGGTTTCTGCATGGGCGGCGGACTGGCGAAGTACGCCGCGACGAAAGACCGGAACGTCAGCGCCGCCGTGAGCTTCTACGGCGGATTCAAGAAGGTCGACCACGACTGGCCCAACATGAACGCCGCGCTCATGCTGATCGCCGGCGAGAACGATCGCGGCGTGCCCGCGACCCTCGAGCGTGAGCTCGGCGAGAAGCTGCAGTCGATGGGAAAGAAGGTCGAAGTCCATACGTACCCCGGTGCCGATCACGCGTTCTTCAACGACACGCGTCCCGAGGTCTACAACAAAGAAGCGTCGGCCGACGCGTGGCGCCGCACGCTCGACTTCTTCCGCGCGAACATCAAGTAACCGTTGCTCGAAACACTCATCTCGCCGCCGTTCGCGTTGGCGCTCGGCATCGTCATCGCACTCACGGTGGGCAATCCGCTGCCGCGGAAGACGACCTCGCGCCTCACGAAGATCCTGCTCCAGGCCTCCGTCGTCGGCCTGGGGTTCGGCATCAACCTGCAAAAGGTCGTGGAGGCGGGTAAGCGCGGCGTCGTGTTCACGATCGTGACGATCACCGGGACGCTGCTCGCCGGTTTCATCGTCGGGAAACTGATGCGCGTCGAACGCACGACGGCGCATCTGATCTCCTCGGGGACGGCGATCTGCGGCGGCAGCGCGATCGCGGCGGTCGGTCCAGTGATCGGGGCGAGCGACGAAGAGATGTCGGTCTCGCTCGGAACCGTCTTCATCCTCAACTCGATCGCGCTCTTCATCTTTCCGCTGATCGGACACGCGCTGCACCTGACGCAGACGCAGTTCGGCATGTGGGCGGCGATCGCAATTCACGACACGTCGTCGGTCGTCGGCGCGGCCGCGAAATACGGCAACGAGGCGCTGCAGATCGCGACGACGGTGAAGCTGACACGCGCCCTCTGGATCGTGCCGCTCACCTTCGCGACCGCGCTCGCCTTCCGGCGCAAGTCGGCCAAGATCGCGATCCCCTGGTTCATCTTCCTCTTCCTGCTCGCCTCGATCGTGCGGACCTACGTCGCCGCGCCGCAGCTCTGGAGCGTCATCACGGCGATCGCGAAGTTCGGCCTGACCGTGACGCTGTTCCTGATCGGCGCGAATCTGTCCCGAAAGGCGATCGCCGCCGTCGGCGCCCGCCCCCTCCTCCTCGGCGTCTTCCTCTGGATCGCCATCTCCTGCGTCTCGCTCTGGGCCGTGATGACGACGGTATAGCCCCCCATACAAGGGAGACGCGCAGACAAGAATGTCTGCGCTCCACCTCGCAATGACATGGAGCGCAGACATTCTTGTCTGCGCCCCCGCCCTACGTTCAGTCGCGCTCGAGCAGCAACTCGTCGACCGACGAGAAACTCCGCCCGTGCTGCTCGCGTCCGGCGAGCAGGACGACGACGAGCACCGCGATGACGCAGATCTCGAAGCCGGCGAGCGCCCAGGAGTAGCCGACGCGATCGCGGAGCGCATCCTCGATCGTGTTCGTCGGCGCGGCGAAGAGAATACCAAGTTGGTACGCAAGTCCCGGGATCAGCCCGCGCACACTATCGGGTGCGAGCTCGTTCAGGTGCACCGGAATGATGCCCCACGCTCCCTGCACGCCTGCCTGCATCAGGAAAGCGCCGGCGCAGAGGACGAACAGCGTCCCGCCGAAGGCCCAGAGCGGCATCACGAGGACCGACAGCGCCAGCGCCGCGATCATCGAGCGCCGCCGCCCGATCTTCTGCGACAGCTCCCCGAAGATGATCGCCCCGATCACCGCGCCGATGTTGTAGAGGATCGCGACGTACGGCACCGTCGCCGCCGCGATGCCGCGCGAGTGTTTGAGGAAGTCGGGGTAGAGATCCTGCGTCCCGTGCGAGAGGAACATCATGAACGTCATCAGGAAGACGAGGTAGACGACGCTCCGGAGGTTCTCGGTTACCGCGGCGCCGATCTCACGCGTGCTGCCGACCCGATGCTCTTCCCACGCCGCCGACTCCGGCACCTTGCGCCGGATGTAGAGCGCTAGCAGGGCCGGCAGCGCGCCGAGCCAGAACATCCAGCGCCAGCCGAGCGACGGAAGAACGGTGCGCGTGGCGACAGCCGCAAGCAGATAGCCGATGGAGTAGCCGCTCTGCAGGATCCCCGAGAGCACGCCCCGCCACCGCTTCGGCGACTGCTCCATCGCCAGCGACGCGCCGACGCCCCACTCCCCTCCCATCCCGATCCCGAAGAGCGCGCGCAGGATCAGGAACTGCGTATACGTCGTCGAGAAGCCCGACAGCAGCTCGATCACGGAGAAATAGATGACGTTCGCCATCAGCGGCCGGCGCCGGCCGTAGCGGTCGGCCAGGAATCCGAAGATGACGGCGCCGATCGGACGGAACGCCAGCGTCATCGTCAGCGTGAAGATGATCTGCTTCTTCGGGACGTGAAAATGGGCCGAGAGGACGTCGAGCAGGAAGACGACGACGAAGAAGTCGAACGCGTCGAGCGTCCAGCCGAGAAAGCCTGCCGTGACGGCGTGACGCGACGCGGAGCGATCCATGGGCGCGCGCATTCTACAATTGCGTGCACAGATCCATGAGCACGGACGTTCTGCAGGGAAGCCTCGCCGCGTTCAAGCTCCCGGAGGTCCTGACGTTCCTCGCGGGCGCGCGGAAGAGCGGCACGCTGGCGCTTCACAGCGGCAACAAGGATTCGTCCGTCTTTTTCCGCGACGGCGCGCTGGTCTTCGCCTCCTCGACCGACGAACAGCTCCGCCTCGGCGCGATCCTGCTCCGGAAGAAACGGCTGACGCGCGCCGAGTGCGACCTCATCGACGAGCTGATGCGCCGCGAGGGTGGCCGCTTCGGCGAGATCGCCATCAAGGAAGGCATCCTCGGCGAGGCGCAACTCCGCGACTTCCTCAAGGTCCAGGTCTCCGAGATCCTCTACGACGCATTCGTCTGGAGCGGCGGCACGTTTGCGTTCGGCGAGACTCTCGATCTGCCGGCCTACGCTGTCACGATCTCGGTCGACCTCGCGAACCTCATCATGGAAGGCGCCCGCCGGATCGAGGAGTGGGAGCAGTGCGTCCGGCTCCTGCCCGACAAGACCATCGTCTTCCACGTCGTGCCTCGGCCGACCGAAGAAAAGATCACGCTGACCGCCGACGAGTGGCGCATCCTCTTCCTCATCAACGGCCAGCGGACGCTCGACGAGCTTTGCCACGCGGCCGACGACGACCGGCTGGAGATCTATCGCGTCGTCTACGGCCTCCTCTCGAATCACCTGATCGAGCCGGCGGTGCGCACCGTCACGATGCACGGCGAACAGACGATGCGGCAGGCGGAAGTGCCGCGCTTCGGGAGCGAGTCGACCATTCGCGATCAGGAAGGCGACGACGACACGAGCCTGCTCATCTCCGAAGAGGCGAAGCTGTCGTACCACGACGTCGTCAAACCGGTCGTGGCGCAACTCCGCGCGGCGACCGACGGAACGACGATCCCGATCGTCGAAGCGGAGTACCTCGTCGGCCGCCACAGCGACAACGGGATCCGCCTGAACGATCCCGGCGTCTCCAGCTTCCACGCCCGCATCTTCCGCGGCCCGGACGGCTACGTCATCGAGGACCTCAAGAGCCGCAACGGCGTCTGGCTGAACGGCTCGCGCGTCTTCCACGCCGTCCTCAAGAACGGCGACAAAGTGCGCCTCGGCGCGAACGACTACCTGTACGAAGTGCTGTTTACGTGATCCGGTCGATGCCCATGTACTTCCGGAGCGGCTCCGGGACGACGATGCTGCCATCGGCCTGCTGGTAGTTCTCCATCACGGCGATGAGCGACCGCCCGAGGGGCAGACCCGAGCCGTTCAGCGTGTGGACGAAGTTCACTTTCTTGTTCGCGTCGCGATAGCGGATGTTCGCGCGCCGCGCCTGGAAGTCGAGAAAGTTCGAGCACGACGAGATCTCGCGGAAGGTGTTCTGCCCCGGCATCCAAACTTCGATGTCGTACGTCTTCGCGCTCGTGAATCCCATGTCGCCCGTCGACAGTGTGACGACGCGATAGTGGAGGTTCAGCGCCTGCAGGATCGCCTCGGCATCGCCGGTCAGCCGCTCATGCTCTTCCCACGACTTGTCCGGCGTCGTGAACTTCACGAGCTCCACTTTCTCGAACTGATGCTGGCGAATGAGGCCGCGCGTGTCCTTCCCCGCCGCTCCCGCCTCGGCGCGGAAACACGGCGAGTACGAGCAGAAGGACTGTGTGAGCGTCGCGCCGTCGAGGATCTCGTCGCGATAGAGGTTCGTCACCGGAACCTCGGCCGTCGGGATGAGGTAGTACGGCTTCTCGCCCGCGAGCTTGAATGCGTCTTCCTCGAACTTCGGGAGCTGACCGGTGCCGCGCATCGAGTCGGCGTTCACCATGAACGGCGTCAGGATTTCCCGGTAGCCGCGTGCCGTGTGCGAGTCGAGCATGAACGCCGAAAGCGAGCGGCTCAGTTTCGCGGCGGCGCCGAGAAGGACCGTGAAGCGCGCGCCGGTGATCTTGGCGGCGCGCTCGAAGTCGAGAATGCCTAGCGATTCGCCGATCTCCCAGTGCGGCTTCGGCTCGAAGTCGAACGACGGCTTCTCGCCCCAGGTGCGCTCGATGCGATTCGCGCTTTCGTCGGGGCCGATGGGCACCGAGGAGTCGGGAACGTTCGGGAAGTAGAGCTCGAGGTCATTGAGCTCGGCTTCGATCTGGGCGAGACGGGCGTCGAGTTCCTTGATCTCGTCGCCGACCTTCTTCATGGCGTCGATCTGCGCCGATGCGTCCTGCTTGTTCTTCTTGAGCTGCGCGATCTCCTGCGAAACGGTGTTGCGCTGGTTCTTGAGCTGCTCGACGCGCGCGATGGTGCGGCGGCGCTCGGCATCGAGCTCCACGAAGCGCTCGAGGTCGACCGAGGCGCCTCGGTTTTTGAGTGCAATCCGATATTCATCCGCGCGTTCGCGGAGGTAGTCGCGTGACAACATGGCCGCGCATTTTAATGGTGAACGGAGCGGCGGCGCGCGATCAGCGGTTCCGCCGTGAAGTCGCCGGTGATCACGAGTGCGTATGGCTGCCGCGTTCCGGAGCTGATTCGCGGTGCAGTGACGTGGATCGTGTACTTCCCGCTGGCCGGCGCGTCGATCGACACCGCCTCGACGTTGTTCAGCCGGTCCGGCTGTCCCGGATGCAGCGTCTCGTTTCCGTACATCGTCGCCCCGGCCGGCGTCGTCACCTGCAGATCGAGATCGTTCACGAGCTGCGGGGAGGTCCCGTTGCTCGGGGTGCCTGCCGGATCGCTCCAGACGAGGACGGCCTTCAGGCGCGTGCCGGCTTGCACCGTGATCGCCGTAGACGATGACTCACCCGTGGCGAGGCCGGGCGTCACGTCGGCCGCGTGGAGCTTCGAGACGTCGCCTGGGAAATAGAGCGCGTCGTCGAGCACCGGAAAGCCGAAACCCTGCTCGTACGAAGGCACCGGATCGCTGGGAACCACCTGTCCTTGCGCGTTGTACTTGTTCGGGACGCGGCGGGCGGATGCGATCAGCGTCGCCTTCAGCAGCGCCGCGCTCGGCGTGAGCACGTTCGATGGCGTCGCCACACCGGTCGGATAGAAACCGTCCGTGTAGTACTGCCGGACGAGCAGCGCGGCACCGGCGATCGTCGGCGACGAGAACGACGTACCGGCTTGCGTCGTCGTGTTGCAGGCGCTGTTCACGATCGCGTGCGCGTCGCCGGCGAGCACGACGGCCGGTCCGACGAGGTCCGGCTTGATGCGGCCGTCGCGCGACGGCCCGACGAGCGTGAACGAGGAGAGATAATCGTCGTTCGTGTTCGGCATCCGCGAGCCGCCGACCTGGATCGTGTTCTTCGCGCAGCCGGGCGCCGAGAGCGAGCTGGCCGGCGCGGGACCGGTCGAGCCGTAGTTGCCGGTATTGAAGACGACCAGCATGTCGGGATGCGAGTAGACGAACGCGTCGATGTCGCGGGCGGCCGTCGTGTAATTCGCGGTCGGCGGCGGCGAGATCCCTTGCGCGTCGCCCCACGAATTCGAGTGAACCCGCGCTCCCTGCTTGTAGGCCTGATCGAGCAGCGGCGTCATCGTGAGCGGACAGCCGATGCCGGGCCGCGCGGTGCAGCGGTCGAGCGGAGAGAGCCCGGCATCCTGCACGATCAACTTCGCCGAGAGCGCGATCGCGTCCCCGAAATTGTGCTCGCCGTACGGCGCGACGTCGCCGACGGCACTTCCGGCCGCGTGCGTCCCGTGTCCCTGATTGTCGAACGCGGAGAGCCCGCTCGCCGGGTTGTCGCAGTACGCCGCGCCCGGGAACTGGTCGCACGAGTAGACGAAGTCGTACGCCACGATCTTGCGGCGGCTCAGGTCGACATTCGTCCAATCGAGGCCGCCCAACGGCGTGCCGGTGTTGATCGGCGGCAGCGCGCCGTCGGCCTCCGAGAAATAGCAGCTCGAGTAATCGACGCCGGTATCGAGGAGGGCGAGGATCTGCCCCTCTCCATGGATTCCATGGTCATAGAGCGGCGTCCCGCCGAACTGCCCACCCGACTGGATCGAGCGGTACGAGATCTCGTTGGCGGACGCGGTGAAAACGGTCGTCAGGGTGGCGAGGACGACGGCAAATAACTTGCGCATCGCGTCAGGAGAACGCGTGGCTAGTGCACGAATTTCCGCCGGTTCCTTATGTAGTCCGCGAGGATGTACTCCCCGAGCCGGTCGGGCGACGAGTAGAACGCGCGGCCGCGGTTGATCTTCGAGAGCTGCTCGACGAAGTTCACCAGCATCGTGTCGGTCGCAAGCATGAACGTCGTGATCGGGATGTTCCCCCGGCGGCAGCGGTCGGCCTCCTCGAGCGTCCGGTTCACGATCTTCATGTCGAGGCCGAACGAGTTCGTATACAGCTCCCCGTTCTCCGTCAGCGCCGACGGTTTCCCGTCCGTGATCATGAAGATCTGCTTGTTGTTGTGTTTCCGGCGGCGGAGGATGCGCTGCGCCAGCTCCAGGCCCGCCTTTGTGTTCGTGTGATACGGGCCGACCTTGACGTACGGGATCTCCGAGATCGGGATCTCGGTGGCCAGGTCGCCGAACACCAGGACGTCGATCGAGTCCTTCGGATACTTGGTCAGGATCAGCTCCGTCAGCGCCAACGCGACCTTCTTCGCCGGCGTGATCCGGTCCTCGCCGTAGAGGATCATCGAGTGCGAGATGTCGATCATGACGACCGTGGCGCAGTTCGAGTTGTGCTCCGTCTCGAAGACTTCGAGGTCGTCCTCCGTGATCGAGATGTCGGCGGCCGGGTCGTTGTGCTTCATGGCGTTCTGCAGCGACCGGATCGAATCGATCGACATCGGATCGTCGCCGAAGTGATACGGCCGCGTCTCCGTCAGGCGCTCCGTCCCCTGCCCCGCGTTCGCGACCGAGTGAGAGCCGGTCATCGACTTCTGCAGGCCGCCGAAGATCTCGTCGAGCGCATCGCGGCGGATCTGCCGCTCGCCGCCCGCGGCCAGCGTGAGGTTGCCGTTCTGGTCCTCGCCGATGACGTTCTCTTCCATCAGCTGCGCGAAGAAGGCGTCGAGATCGATGTTCTCGTCGATGAGGCCGCGCTGCTGGAGCATCCGCATCCAGCGCATCGCCTCCTCGACGTCCCCGCCGCTCTGCAGGAGAAGATGATTGAAGAGACGCCGCAGCCCCAGCTGCGCGAGGAGCTGGCGGATGAGATCGGGGTCGAGGTAGGAGTAGCGGTGCCTCACGCCACTCCCTTCGGTTGGTGCTTCCTCACCTTCTCGATCCACTTCGCGATCGTCGGATTGTTCGGCATCTTCTCGCGAGCCTCTTTGAGCGTCGTCAGCGCGTCCGACTCGCGTCCGAGAATCAGGAGAATCTGCACCCGTAACTCGACGAGAGCCTGGTAGAGCGTGAAGTCGGGCATCTGCTGCGCGCCGAGGAGCGCCAGCGCGCGGTCGACGAACTTCAGCGCGACGTCCGGCTTGGAGTCGTTCAGCGCGTCGGCCGCGAAGCGGTGCAGCATCCGGGGCGAGTCGCCGAGAAACGACTTGGCGTCGAGAAACTGGAGGAGCGCCTCGCGCACCACCGCATCCTCGTCGGCGTACCAGCCGTCGCGGATGATGCGGTCCATCTGCCGCGCCAGCTCGTTCGAGATCTCGGCCGAGACTTTCATCACTTCACCGTCCGCAGCACATTGAACTTCATCAGCTCCTGGAACGTGATCGTCGAGTCGAGATCTTCTCGCGCCAGCCGCAGCGACTGGTGCATTCCCTCCAGGACCATCTCCATCCAGAACGCCTGCTCGTAGTCGCTCGCCGGCTGCACGTACTTCTGCGCCGTCTCGGCGAGCTTCGGCACGCGCTTCAGCTCGGCGAAGTAGTCGCTGAACTTCTGCTCGTCCGACAGCGTGATCTTGTTGCCGTCTACGAACCACGCCAGGATCACGTCGTAATTCGGATCGGACTTCGGCTCGTTCTTCTGCTCTTCGGGCGGCGGCGCTTTTCGCTTCTGCTGGCGGCGTCCCGCGAACATGTCGTCGAGATCGTCGGCGTCGGGGTCGTAGCGCTGCCGCTCGCGCGCCGACGACTGTCCGGCCCGCGCCACCGGCGGGAACTTGGACTCGAACAGCTTTGCCACCGCCTGGCCGATCAGCTTCCGCGCGACGACCTCGGCACCCTGCTGCTCTCCTTCGTAAACCATTTCGACTTTTCCGGTGATCGCCGGAAGGATCATCGCGAGGTCCGAAAGGCGCGGGAAGACGTGCTGGTCGCCGGTCATCGCGGCGCGGCGCTCCAGATTCGACTGCAGCAGCTCCATCGCCGCGATCGTGAGGCGTGCCGAGACGCCGGACGACTGATCGACCAGCTCCGACTCGCGCGCCACGAAGGCGATGTTCTCGATCAGGTCGCGAACATAAGCCGGGATCTCGACCGTCGCACCATCTTCGCGCTTCGTCCAGGCCTCCTGCTCGGTGATCCGGCGTGCCGTGTCGATCGACTGCGGGTAGTGCGTCAGGATCTGCGAGTCGATGCGGTCCTTCAGCGGCGTGATGATGTTGCCGCGGCTCGTGTAGTCCTCCGGATTCGCGCTGAAGACCAGCACGACGTCCATCGGGATGCGCACCGGAAAGCCGCGGATCTGCAGGTCGCGCTCCTCGAGGATGTTCAGCAGCGCCACCTGGATGCGCGGGGCGAGGTCCGGCAGCTCGTTGATGGCGAAGATGCCACGGTTCGTCCGCGGGATGATGCCGTAGTGGATCACCTCTTCGTCCGCGTACGTCAGCCGCTGATTCGCGGCCTTGATCGGATCGATGTCGCCGATGAGGTCGGCCACCGTGACGTCCGGCGTCGCGAGTTTCTCGCGATAGCGCTCGTCGCGCGTCAGCCACGCGATCGGCAGCTCGTCGCCCTTCTCGACCGCCAGTCGCCGGCAGCGTTTGCACGTCGGCTCGAACGGGGAGTCGTTGATCTCGCATCCGGCGACGATCGGGACATGCTCGTCGAGCAGCGACGTGAGCGACCGCAGAATCCGCGTCTTCGCCTGGCCGCGGAGCCCGAGGAGGATGATGTCGTGCTTCGAGAGCACGGCGTTGTGGATGGCGGGGATCACGGTTCGTTCGTAGCCGTGGATGCCGGGGAAGGTGTTGTCGCCGCGCGCGATTCTCGCGAGCAGGTTGCCGCGCATCTCGTCTTTGACGGAGCGCACCTTGTAGCCGGAGGTGCGAAGCTCGCCGAGGGTATGGATGTTCATGTCGTTTTTTCTTCGAGGGATTCGGAGTCGCGGTTGAATTCGTTCATGGCGCGGCGGAGGTCGCCGCGAGCGAAGAGGACGAGGGCATCGACTGCTCGACCCACCGCCACTTCGATCGCCGGCATTTCCTCGGCGGTGAACTCGTCGAGGACGTAGTCGCGCAGACGTGCCACCTCCGCATAATTCGGTCCGCGCACACCGAATCGTAAGCGCGCGAATCGCTCGCTCGCAAGCGAAGCCACGATCGACCGCATCCCGTTGTGCGTTCCCGACGAGCCGTTCGGCCGGATTCGCAGCTTCGCGGTCGGCAGATCGATGTCGTCGTAAACGATCATCAGATCGTCCGTCGACTCCAGGTAGGCGTTCGCCAGCAGCTTCACCGCGTCGCCCGAAAGGTTCATGTACGTGAGCGGCTTCGCGACCATCACCGAGCCGCCCGCCACCCGCCCCTCGCCCGTCATCGCGTTCTTCTCATGCCGCGTGATCTCGATCCGGAACTTCTTCGCGAACGCATCGACGATCCACCACCCGATGTTGTGCCGCGTCCGCTCATACTCCACCCCCGGATTCCCGAGCCCGACAATCAGTTTCATCGCGGAGCGAAGGGTACAATCATTCTGTATGGCCGAGTTGCCGCAACCGATCGCCGATCATCTCGACGAAATCCGGGAGTTGTGCATCACAAACCACGTACTTCGGCTCTCGTTTGTCGATGATCCATCGTCGCCGGTACCGAATTTCATGGCCGAGTTCGAGAAGCATCTCGATGCTCTGACGCGAGGACGCCGTTTTCATGCCGTCTGGGGCGGTTTGTTCGACTTCGTCGGAGACAACAACCTAACGACACCTGCGATGGTCGAGGATGACTGGAATCCATTCCGGACCGTTTCGCCCCCGCAGCTCGATATCTATGCGTACTCTGTGTCTCCGTGGTGAATCGATACGCTGGACAATCCTCTCCGAATGCCGCTCGCTCCTCGGCGAGCTTCCTTGACAGGCGACTACAATCTTCCGGCATGGGGGAGCTGCCGAGTGTCATCCACGCGCACTTCGATGCAATCCGCGGCGCTTGCGAAGTACACCACGTGAAGTCACTGGTGCTTTTCGGAAGTGCGGCGCGGGACGACTTCGATTCGTCGCGCAGCGATCTCGACTTTCTCGTCGAATTCCTTCCGGACGAGCCTCACACGCGCTTCGGTGGCGAGTATTTCGCGCTGAAGGTCGATCTCGAAGATCTGTTCGGAAGACGCGTGGATCTCGTTGAGCCGACAGCCATCGAGAATCCATATCTGAAACGTTCCATCTACGAATCAACCGTACCGGTCTATGTCGCAGCATGAACTTGAACCGCTCCTGCACGACGTTCTGAAAGCAGGACAGCGGATCACCGACTACGTGGGTAAGAAGACGGAAGACGAATACGTCGGCGATGCCGTGGCTCACGACGTCGCGGAACGCAACTTCATCACCATCGGCGAAGCTCTGATGCAGGCGATCAAGATTTCGCCGAAGCTGGAAACGCAGGTGCCGGGAGCTCGAGAGGCCATCGCGTTCCGGCACGTGCTGACTCACGGCTACCGGATGATCGACCATCGACGCGTCTGGAAGATCATTCATTTCAACCTCCCCCTCCTCCTCACCGAATGCCGCTCGCTCCTCGGCGAGCTTCCTGCATAATCCGGCTTCATTCGGGCCATGGAGAAGCGCCAACGGATCGTACTGATTGACGACAGCGCCAACGATCTCGCCGTGACGCGGCGATTTCTGGAGCGCCATGGGTACGACGTCGCCACGGCGCTCTCGGGCGAAGAAGGGCTGGAGCTCGCCGCCCGGACGCCGCTTCCAGACGCCATCCTCGTCGACTACCGCATGCCGGTCATGGACGGATTCGAGGTCGCGCGCCGGATCAAGAGCGATCCGCAGCTCCAGACCATCCCGGTGCTCATGCTCACCGGCGCCGATTCCGCGCAGCGCGTCGTCGAGGGCCTCGGCGCAGGCGCGGACGACTTCGTCGCCAAAGGGTCCGACTTTGAGATCCTCTTCGCACGCCTCAACGCGCTCCTGCGCGTGAAGAACTACCAGGACCAGTTGCGGCGCATCAACCAGCAGATCATGCGCGACCTCCAGATCGCGCGGCGCGTGCAGCAGGCGCTCGTCCCTGCCGGCGCGTTCCGGACGCACCGCGTCGAGGTGCGCTCCGCCTACATTCCGAGCGAGGCGCTCTCCGGCGACTTCTACGATTACTTCATGCAGGACGACCTGCTCTACCTCTTCGTCGCCGACGTCTCCGGCCACGGCCTTCCCGCCGCGATCCTCGTCTCGCTTCTGAAGAGCTACATCCACCTCGAGGCCGACCCCTCTTCGTCGCTCGCCGAGGTCATGACGCGCCTCAACGACTTTCTCTTCGCCGTCAGCCTGCCGACCCAGTACGCGACCGCGCAGCTCTTCCGCGTCGACGCGAGCGGGAACGTCGTCTTCTCCAACGCAGCCCACCCGCCGTTCCTGCTCTACCGGCGCTCATGCGGCAAGACCTCGCTCATCGAAGAGCCATCAAACCTCCTCGGCGCGATGCCTTCGATGCCGTTCGAAGAGCGCAAGCTCAGCGTCTCTCCCGGCGACACACTCTTCGTCTATACCGACGGCCTCACCGACCGTAAGGACTCATCCGGCGAGTTCTACTCGATCGACCGGATCGCCGGCATGCTGGAGGACTCGCGCGACGCGGGCGTCGACGCGATCTATGACCGCATCTACGACGACATCTCCGGCTTCGACGCAACCGAGGAGTACAAGGACGACATCGCGTTCGTGATCACGCGATTCCACTAGGAGACCTTGCGCAGCATCTCCACGGCCTGCGGCTTCTTCTCGTACTGGACTTCCGATGCGGCGATCTTCTCGAGGTAGCCGCGCGCCTGCGCCGGATCGTTGCGCTTCAGGTGCGACCGCGCGATCCAGAACCAGGTGTCGACGACGTACTCGTTCTCGTTGAAGCGATGCATCTGCACCGCCTGTTCGAGCGTTGATGCCGCGTCGTCCCAGCGGCCGAGCGAGTAGTAGATGCGGCCGAGGTGCGAGAGCGCGTCGAAATGGTCGTAGGAATTCTGGTCGACGCTTTCCAGCACCGTCTTGTACCGCTCCTCGGCGCGCGCATAGTCGCGGCGGTCGAAGTAGACGGCGCCGCAGAAGAGCAGCGCGTTCCGGTAGAAGTACGAGTTGAAGAACGGCTGATTCGGATCGAAGAGCGCCAGCGCTTCCTCGAACAGATGCACCGCGTCGTCGTAGTCCTGCAGCGCGTATGCATTCAGCGCCTTCAGCGCCAGCGCCTGCGCCGTCACGTTCGCCGCCTGCGAATAGCGCATCGACTGATCGTGCAGGTCCTTCGCCTTCGCGTAGTCGCGCTCCTCGTGCGAGAGGTGGCCGAGGATCACGAACGACTTGTACTTGATGTCGTTCGCCT
>DASXIH010000227.1:0-6606 GCA_036498125.1 Thermoanaerobaculia bacterium | reverse complement strand
CGGCGTGCTCTCGGACGACGAGAAGCGCGCCCGCTACGACCGTTACGGTCACGCCGGCACCTCCGGCATGGGCGGTTTCGACCCGAATCAGTTCGCCGACTTCGGCGACATCCTCGGCGATCTCTTCGGCTTCGGCGACTTCTTCGGCACCTCGCGCCGGCGCACCACCCGTGCCGCGCGCGGCAACGATCTCCGCTACGACCTGACGCTCGAATTCGAGGAAGCGGTGTTCGGCAAGGACATCACGCTCGACATCCCGCGCGTCGCGACGTGTGCGACCTGCAAAGGCTCGGGCGCGAAGCCGGGAACGCAGCCGGTGACCTGCAGCGGCTGCGCCGGCCGCGGCCAGGTTCGCTACTCACAGGGCTTCTTCGCCGTGGCGAGGACCTGTCCGCAATGCGGCGGCGCGGGAAAGGTCATCAAAGACCCCTGCAACACCTGCGGCGGTGCCGGACGCGTGCAGGAAGAGAAGTCGATCTCGGTGAAGGTCCCGGCCGGCGTCGACGACGGCTCGCGGCTGCGCGTCGCGGGCGAGGGGGAAGGCGGCTACAACGGCGGTCCCGCCGGCGACCTCTACGTCTTCATCTCGGTCAAGGCGCACGACAGGTTCACGCGCCGCGACTACGACATCCATTCCGAGGAGCTGATCAGCGTCACACGCGCCGCGCTGGGCGGCGAGGTCAAGGTCGACACGCTCGAGGGACCGGAAACGCTGCGCGTCGGCGCCGGCACACAGCCGAACCAGGTGTTCCGGCTTCGCGGCAAAGGCGTGCAGTTCCTCGACGGCAGCGGCCGCGGCGACCACTACGTGCACGTCAACGTCCGGATCCCGTCGGCGATGAACGACGAACAGCGCAAGCTGTACGAACAGCTCGCGACGATGGACGGCGAGGCGCTCCCGGAGCGCGGTGTGCTCGACAAAGTGAAGGACTTCTTCGCGGGCTGATGTCGCAGGAGCATTCGAACTGGCGCCCTCACCCGTGGCACGGGTTGTCGTACGGTGACGAGGCGCCAAGCATCGTCAACGCGTACATCGAGATCACGCCGTTCGACCTGGTGAAGTACGAGGTCGATAAGGCGACCGGGTACCTGCGCGTCGACCGTCCGCAGCGGACGTCGTCACAGCCGCCGGCGCTCTACGGCTTCATCCCGCGGACGTATTGCGCCGAGAACGTGACGAAGCTCTGCCCCGTGGCGAAGCGCGGCGACGGAGATCCGCTCGACATCTGCGTCCTCTCCGAGCGGCCGATCGCGAAGTCGGAGATCATCCTCCGCGCGCGCGTCATCGGCGGGATCCAGCTCCTCGACAACGACGAGGCGGACGACAAGATCATCGCCGTCCTGCAGGGCGACTACGTCTGGGGTAATGCCAAAGACCTCGCCGACGTGCCGCCGGTGCTGGTCGAGCGGCTGGAGCACTACTTCGCCACCTACAAGCTGATCCCCGGCCAGCCGGCGCGCACGCGCGTGAACGGTACGTACGGCTACGACCACGCGGCTGCGGTCGTCGAGGCGGCGGTCGCCGACTACCGGGCGCATTTCGCGTGACGGATTCCATCCTCGAGGTCGTCTTCGATACGACCGACTCAGGGCTCGAGGAGCAGGTGCAGTCGCGGTTGTTCCTCACGGCGTCGACCGGCAGCACTTCCGATGACAACGGCGTCTACGCGTACTTCGATGACCCTGCATCGCGCGATGCCGCGCTCGAATCGCTGCGCGATCTGCCGGTGGAACTGCGAACGACGGAACGCGAGCGCGTCGACTGGCTCGATCTCTACCAGCAGTCGCTCGAACCGATGGAGATCGGGTCGCACTTCATCGTTGCCCCCGACGCGTCGCTGATCTCGCCCGAGACCGACCGCCTCTCGCTCGTCATCCCGCAGGAACAGGCGTTCGGAACTGGCTCGCACGAGACGACGTCGATGTGTGTCGAGTTGCTCGAGATGGCGGACTGCAGAGGAAAGCGCGGCCTCGACGTCGGCGCCGGCTCCGGAATCCTCGCGCTCGCAATGCTCCGCCTCGGCGCGTCGAGAGTCATCGCGTTCGACAACGACGTCGATACCTTCGCCGCGTTACGCGAGAATCGCATGCGCAACGGCATCCCCGCGGAGCAGATGCCACTCTTCATCGGCGGCCTCGACGCACTCGTCCGCGGGACATTCGACGTCATCACGATGAACATCCTCCCCGACGTCATCCTCCCGCTCCTCCCGCACATCGTCCCCCGCATGACCTCCCACGCCCGCCTCATCCTCAGCGGCATCCTCATCACCCGCGCCAACGAAGTCGTCGCCTCCGCCCAACGCGCTTCCCTCGACCTGGCCCTCCAGAAGGAGAAGGGCGAGTGGTGGTCCGGCGTGTTGCGACCGCGGTGAATCAGTCCGAGGACTACTCCACGTGGTACAGCCGGATCGTCTTGCCGACGCGGACGTAGGGGCGGTTGGCGGTGAGCCAGGTGTAGCTGTTCGGATCGACGGCCTGGTTCACTTGGAGTGGGGTTTCGCCGACGGCCACCCATCCGTTGACGGGCGAGTAGGGGCCGATGGGATTCGGGTCGAAGGGGGGCAGCCAGAGTTGGTCGCTGGCGGCGGAGGCGTTGAAGAGGACGCCGAGGCGGTCGATGCCGCGGTTGCGGCAGACGGTCCGGAGGCGGACGAGGTCCTGGCCCCAGTCGAAATTGCTGTCGGCGAGGACGCGCTCGGGATGGGGGCCGGCGAGGGCGTTCATCCACGGGAGGTAGTCGGGATGGGCGAGGACGCCGTCGGCGAGGAGCCACAGGAGCGCGAGGGCGACGGCGGCGCGATGGCGCTTCGATAGCTCCCAGCCGGCGACCACGGCGTAGGCGGCGAGCATCGAGAGCGGGACATAGACCGGCAGGATGTAACGGATGCCGAGGTTGACGTGACTCACCATGGCGAAGCCGAGAAGGCCGAGCGCGATGGCGGCGACGTCGCCGTGCCGTTCGCGGCGCGCGGCGAGCATCGCGCCGGCGACTGCGAGCGCGAGCATCGGCAGCGGCGTCTTCACCGCCAGCGTGACCGGAAAGTAGTACCACCAGCCGCGGTCGCTGTGTTCTCCGAGAAGGAAAGCTTCGCCCATGCCTTTGTCGTTCATTGCCGCGAGAACGCCGGTGAAGAGCGCAGGCGCTGGTACTTGCCAGTGCCGCTCGATCCCCGAGGTGTGAAAGGTCTGGCGCAGCCACTCGCGTGAGCGGCGGTCGACGGACTTCATGGTGCCGATCGAAAAGAAGTAGGCACCCCACGCGATGACGAATGCGATCGCGATGCCGCATACCGCGCGTGCGATGAAAGGGGAGCGGACGTCTCGTCCGCTCGGGCCGCGCGACAGCGCGGCTGCCGCCGCGCATGAGCGGACGAGACGTCCGCTCCCCAACGACAGAAAAGCCGCGCCGATTAGGAAAAACAGCGGGAAGGAGAAGGAGCAGAGAGTGCCGAACGCGATCGCGACGGCGAGGGAGGCCGTGCGGCGCCACGACGGCTGGGCGAGCCAGCGGTCGTACACGAGCATCGCCAACGCGAACGCGGCGGTGGCGGCCAGATCGGGAGTGGCGAGTCCCGCGTGCGCGAGCGCCGGCGGGAGGTTGCCGAAGATCGCCACGGCGATGAGGGCAACCGTGTCGCCGAAGAGATCGCGCGTCCAGAAGAAGAGAGCGAGCGTCGCGATCACGACGAAGACGACGTTGCCGGCGCGCGCCTTGGCGGTGCCGTGCATGTAGCGCCCGTGATCGGCCAGGACCGAGTTGCCGCGGCGGATCCACTGCGTCGAATCCGGTTCCGGCTGATTCAGCAGGAGCAGCGCGAAGAAGGCGCCGGGCAACGGCGGCTGCTCGATGTCGAGGAACGTGTGGTGCTTCAGGTAGTCATAGCCGGCGGCGACATGCACCGGCTCGTCGCGGGTGACGCTGAAGAGGCGCCACGTCATGGCAATCCGCGCCAGCGTCACGGCGAGGATCAGCGTGAGCCAGAGCGCGGACGAGCGTTTCACCTCCTCCGATTGTAAGCTTCGTTCATTCGTCCACGGAGCTGGTGGTTCGGCATCGTTTTGGTCTGCGCGTTCGCCGTGCTGCGCATCCGCGCGACGCATCACGTCTTCAGCCCGACGGCCGACGAGCCGGTGCACCTCGCCGCCGGCTACGAGTACCTGACGCAGCACAAGTACACGATCGATTCCGAGCATCCGCCGCTCGCGCGCGCGGTCCTGGCGCTGCCGCTAGCGTCGACGCACGTTCCGGCCTTCGATGCCTATGCGCATGGCGGCGACGCCCGCCAACTCCATCTCGCCGACGCACTCCTCGGCGCAAACGGCGATGCGATGCGCGACATCGCACGAGCGCGTGCGGGCAATCTGCTCTTCGTCCTGATCGCGATCGTCGCCGTCGCGCTCCTCGGCCGCGATCTGTTCGGGGCGATGATCGGTCTCGCTGCCGCGACGGCATTCGTGCTCACGCCGCCGGTGCTCGCGCATGGCGGACTCGCGACCACCGACATGGCGGGGACCGCCGCCGTCGCGCTCGCGCTGTGGGTGCTCTATCGCTGGCTCGCGACGCCCAACTGGACATGGACGATCGCCCTCGGCGCGGCGATCGGGTTGGGGGCGTTGTGCAAGTTCACGTTTCTGCTGTTCTTTGGGATTTGTGCGTTGATTGTGGTTGTGGGCCGGCTGAGAGCCGGCCCCTACACGCGACTCATCGTGGCGTTGTTGATCGCGTTCGTGATCGTCTGGGGCGGGTACTTCTTTCATCACTCGCGCATGGTTGCGATGGACCCCACCGCACCGCAGCAGACGGAGCATGCATTCGGTGCGCGATGGATCGCCGAACGTGTGAACCTTCCCGCGCCGCAGTACCTCTTCGGCCTCCTGCGCGTGCAGCAGCACGACGAGCGCGGCACGCCGGTGTTCCTCCTCGGCCACGTGTGGCCGCGCGGGCACTGGTATTACTTTCCGCTCGTCCTCGCCATCAAGACGCCGATCCCATTGCTGTTGCTGCTCGCGATCGGCATCGCGCTGCTGAAAAAGCATCGGGAGATCGCGATCATGGCGCTCGCGCTCCTGCTCGCGGTCATGCCGTCGCACATCAACCTCGGCGTGCGGCACATCCTCCCGATCTACATCTTCATCGCGATCATCGCCGGGGTCGCACTCGTCAAACGCCCGATCACGGCCGTGCTGCTCATCTGGCTCATCGCCGACGTCGTGCCGGAGAGTCTCCCGTGGATGAACGCCTTCGCCGGCAAACATCCGGAGCGCGTCGTCGTCGAGAGCAATTTCGATTGGGGACAGGACCTGTACCGCCTCGCCATCGTCTGCCGTGAACGGCACATCACGTCATTGCGAGGGGCGCTCTTCAGCACCACGAGCCCGACCCTGGTCGGCGTTCCGCTCAGCGGCGGAATCGATCCATATCAAGCGTCGAAAGGGTGGTTCGCCATCAGCGAGTCGATCCTCCAGCCGGAGCAGGCGATCGATCCGAATCGGTATGCCTGGCTGACGCAAACCGGCCACACCTTCACGAGGATCGGCGCGGCCGTTCGGTTGTATCAGGTCAATTAGCGTGACTCGATCGGGACGTAGTCGCGGCGCTCCGCACCGGTGAAGATCTGCCGCGGACGCGCGATCTTCTGGTCGGCGTCGTTGAGCATCTCGACCCACTGCGCGAGCCACCCCGAGGTGCGGCCGATGGCGAAGATCACCGTGAACATCGGCGAGGGGAAGCGCATCGCCTCGTAGATCAGACCGGAGTAGAAGTCGACGTTCGGGTAGAGCTTCCGCTTGACGAAGTAATCGTCTTCGAGCGCGATCCGCTCGAGCTCCAGCGCGATGTCGAGCAGCGGGCTCTTTCCCGTCACCTCGAACACGTCGTACGCCACCTTCTTGATGATCCGGGCGCGCGGGTCGTAGTTCTTGTAGACGCGGTGGCCGAAGCCCATTAGGCGTCCGCCCTCGCCGCTCTTCACCTTCTGGATGAACCCCGGAACGTTGTTGATCGAGCCGATCTCGCGGAGCATCTCGAGCACCGCCTCGTTCGCGCCGCCGTGGAGCGGGCCGTACAGCGCAGCGCATGCCGCGGCGACCGCCGAATAGGGGTCGACGTGCGAGCTGCCGACGGCGCGCATGGCGTTCGTCGAGCAGTTCTGCTCGTGGTCGGCGTGGAGGATGAACAGTACGTCGAGGGCGCGCTCCAGCACCGGACTCGGCGTGTACTTCACCTCCGTCGTCTTGTACATCATGTTGAGGAAGTTGCCGGGGTACGACAGGTCATTGTCGGGATAGGCGTACGGCATCCCGACGGTGTGGCGGTATCCGAATGCCGCCATGGTGATCAGCTTCGCGATCAGACGCCGGATCTGTTTCTCACGGCACTCCTGGTCGAAGATGTTCTTGGCTTCGGGGTAAAACGTTCCGAGACTGGCCACGCTGGCGATGAGTTTTCCCATCGGGTGTGCGTCGTAGCGGAAGCCGTTGAGGACGTCCTTCATCCGCTCGTTCAGGATCGTGTGGTACGTGATGTCGTGCTGCCACGACGCCAGCTCGTCTTTCGAGGGAAGGTGGCCGTAGAGCAGGAGGAATGCGGTCTCGAGGTAGGTG
>DASXIH010000226.1:0-5005 GCA_036498125.1 Thermoanaerobaculia bacterium | reverse complement strand
GCAGGCGATCTCGTTCGCCGCCTCCGGCGCCGACTTCGTCGCTCCGTCGGACATGATGGACGGACGCATCGGCGCAATCCGCAATGCGCTCGACGACCGCGGACTCGCCGACGTCGGGATCATGGCGTACTCGGCGAAGTTCGCGTCGGGGTTCTACGGGCCGTTCCGCGAGGCGGCCGAGTCGGCGCCGCAGTTCGGCGACCGCCGCACGTACCAGATGGATCCGGCGAACGTGCGCGAGGCGATCCGCGAGATGGAGCTCGACATCGAGGAGGGAGCCGACATGATCATGGTCAAGCCGGCGCTCTCGTACCTCGACGTGATCCGCGCCGCGCGCGAGAACTTCGACCTCCCGGTCGCGGCGTACAACGTCAGCGGCGAGTACTCGATGGTGAAGGCCGCCGCGGAGCGCGGCTGGATCGACGGCCCCCGCGTGATGAACGAGATCCTGACCTCGATCAAACGCGCCGGCGCGGATCTGATCATCACGTACCACGCGTTGGAGTTCGCGCAGCTGTATACGTAGGGCGGGCTTTAGCCCGCCTGGACGGGCTGAAGCCCGTCCTACGTTCGGCGGCGCAACGAAGTACGAATTTCGTCGTATAAGGGGTCATGGACCTCGGGTTCGTCGGCTCGCCGTCGATCGTGCGTACGACCGGCCGCGTCACGCTGGGGCATTGGTCGTGGCGGCGGGAGGGGGTCGTTCGGCCGCATGCGCATGCCGAGGCGCACTTCATGTTCGTCACGGGAGGGGTGTTTCGGACGTCGGCGGATCGGGCGAACGCGCTGGTCGCGTCGCCGCTGATTTTCAATCCGGCCGGGACACACCATCGGGACGCATTCGAATCGGATCGGGGAGCGTTCTTCACGGTGACGATTGCCGAGCTGGATGCTGCGTTGCAGGATGCTCCCATTCAACTCGACGGAATCCGCGAGCGCGCCCTGATCCGGCGGCTGATGCGGGAGGCGGGCGACTGGGACGGCGATTCAGCGGCGATCGTCGAACAGGTATGCCGCGAGCTGCTCGATCGGGATCAACCGGAAAGAAGACGGCCGGCGTGGCTCGGGAAGGCGGAAATGTTGCTGCTCGGCTCCGCCAGTCTGACGGAAGCGAGCCGCGATGCAGGGGTCCATCCGACGCATCTGATCCGGACCTTCCGCCGTTTCCACCGCTGCACGCCCGCTGAATTCGTGCGCGGGCATCGGCTGGAGCAGGCGGCGCAGCTTCTCGCGCGGACGCGCCAGCCGATCGTCGACGTCGCGCTCGGGTGCGGCTTCGCGGATCAGAGTCACTTCACGAAGCACTTCCGCCGCGCCTTCGGCGTCGCGCCCGGGCGGTATCGCGCGGCGCTGCGCTAACTTCAGACAAGATCCGTCCTGCGGCCTTCGCGTACGGTGCACGGATGCGAAAGCTGATTGCGCTCGCGCTCCTCGCCGCCGCCACGAATGCAGCCGCTGCCACGGTCGCGGAGTGGCGATCCGATCTGGACCAGATCGTCGCCGATATCCGCTCGATTCACCCGGCGCCGTTCACGAAGGTGGGGGAGCTGACGTTCCGACGGCGCGTCGCGGCGCTTGAAGAGGCGCTGCCGTCGCTGACCGAAGAGCAGCGTGTCGTCGAAGCGATGCGCATCGTTGCCTCGATCGGCGACGGACATACGCAGCTCCAGCCGAAGCGGCCCGACTTCGGCTCGTGGTATCCGGTGCGCTTCTACCAGTTCACGGACGGCTACTTCATCACCACCGCGCATCGCTCCGTGGCGGAGCTCGCGGGGGCGCAGGTGCTCGAGATCGCCGGGCGTCCCGTCGATGAAGTCGCGAGTGCGGCCCGCGGGTTGATGGGGGCCGACAACGCCATGGGGGCGATGGAGAACCTCTTCGCGCTCCACAACGCCTCGCTCATGAAGGGGCTGGGCTATGCGTCAGCGGACGGCCGGCTCGTGCTCCGGGTGAAGCTTCGCAACGGCACGATCGTGGAGCGGACGCTCACGCCGCACGCCACCGACGATCCACGTTTCGACAAGGACGACTCGACGTTCGAGTGGCGCTTCCGGCGCGAGTTCCTCGGCTCCGGAGTCGGGACGCCGGCCGACTGGGTCAGCGCGCTCCGCGACACGCCGGGAAGTGCGTTCGCCACGGATGACCCGGCGCGGCCCGCGCATCTCGGCAAGCGCGCGCTCCTCTTCACGCGCCGGCTCGATGACACGTTCTACATCCAGGCGATCACGGTCAGCCGCTCCGTTGCGGATGACTTCATCGCCGCACTCCGCACGGTCGATGAGATCAAGCCGAAACGGCTCATCGTCGATCTCCGCTACAACTTCGGCGGGGACGGAAGCGTGGTCGACCCGGTGATGCACGAGATCATCCGGCGCGAAAGTGCGCCGCCATGGGGCGAGCTGTATCTGCTCGTGGGCCGGAAGACGTTCAGCGCCGGTCTCGGGTGGGCGGACGAGTTCATTCGCCACACCAACGCCACGATCATCGGCGAGCCGGCGGGTGCGGCGATGAACTCCTATGGCGATCCGGTGGAACGCGATTTTCCGAAGACAGGGCTGGTGCTCGAGGTCTCGTCGCTCCGTCACGACATGGCGAACAGCGACGACGTACGCGAGTTCGTTCCGGTCGACATTCCTGCGCCATTCTCGTTTGCGGACTACGTGAGCGGGCGCGATCCGGCGGTCGATCCGATCGTGCGCGGCGAGGAGATGCGCTCGATCGGCAGGATCGCGCGGACCGATGGGGGAGCGGCCGCGCGGAAGGCATATTTCGACCGGGTGAAGCGCTTCTCGACATTCTCATGGTGGACGCCGCCGCCCGAGATCGATCTGCGGCACGCCTGTAACGACCTGCTCGACGGCAAGCGGACCGCCGATGCGCTCGAGGTCTGCACGCTCAACACGGAGATCCATCCGTTCGTCTGGAACACCTGGCTCAACCTCGCGCATGTGCAGCGGTTGGCTGGGATGACGCGCGAGTCATTCGAGAACCTGCAGCACGTGCTCCAGATCGATCCGACGAACTTCAACGAGCCGGACATCCGAAACGCCGCGCGCGATGCGTTGCGGCCGCCGGTGGTCCGGTTCGGATCGTCGGTCGCCGAGATGCAGAAGGCGTTGGCCGGTTCGTGTGCGCCGATGAAGACGCGCGTGATCGATCCGCCGTTCCTGACCGATGTGAAGCAGCAGCAACTTCAGATCGACTGCGAGGGATTCCAATACCTCGGCAAGCCGCGTCACGCCGAGTTCGCGTTTCGCGACGACCAGCTGGAGCTGGTGTGGATCATGACGACGCCGGAAGAGGCGGACTTCATCGCGTCGCTGATGCGAACCGCGTTTCGAGTCGAGCCGAATCGAAACGCGCAGTACGTCTCGATTGCCGGTGAGAAGATCGCGCTACGGAGCAAGCCCGCCGAGGTGTTGCTGTACTCGAGCGGGATCGCGGCGCAGTACGAGCCGGATTTTCGGTAACGTGTAGGGGCCGGCTCTTAGCCGGCCCATGGTGCGGCTGAGAGCCGCACCCTACATACATCAGCCGATCTTCTTGGTCCGGTAGCCGAGCTTCGTCAGCTCGGCGGCGACGGTGTCGCGGTGGTCGCCCTGGATCTCAATCGTGCGCTCTTTGATGGTACCGCCGCTGCCGCAGCGGGACTTGAGCTGTTTCGCGAGCGACTGGAGGGTCGCGGGTGTCAGCTCGAAGCCGCTGAGGAGCGTGACGTTCTTGCCGCCGCGTGATTTGCGATCGAGCTCGATGCGGATCGTCTGGGACGACGGCGCGGCGTCGCGCAGCTCCGGCATCTTCTGCGACTCGCGGAGGCGTTTCGCTTCTTCGGGATCGCTGGTGTAGACGAGGCGGCTCGCCACGTCAGCCGCACCACACGGCGGTGACGGCGTCGGGGTGGTCGAGGGTGTAGCCATCCTCGTCGCCGTCGTACTCGATCACGGCGCCGTCGAGGCGCGACGCGGCCATGTCGTCGAGCGCCACGCGGATCCCATCCACCTCGACGATCTGGTCGCCGTCCGCAGGCTCGTCGGCGCTCGCAAGGCGATAGCCGCTGCCGCCGCAGCCGGTGGTGAAGGCGATGCGGAGCACGCGGCCGCTGAGGTCCGACGCCAGGTGTTCCTTCGCCTCGGGAGTGACCGAAAGGTTCATTCGGGGTGCCCGTGGACGATGCGCCACTCGGCGTCTTCGCGCTTCCACCAGTCGGCGTCGCTGCGGATCAGCGCGAGCTCGCGCTCCAGCTCCACGATGTGCGCGCGCTTCACCGAGCTGAGGTAGGTGAGGAGGTTCCGGTCGCCTGCGGCGGCGCCTTTCCCGATCTCCTCGATGCGGCGCTGCATCGTTTTCTCGCGCGCGATGAGGAACTCGGAGGCCTCGCGGTAGGAGAGATCGCCCTCGTGGATCTCGTCGAACTGCATGTCGGCGCCGAGGGTGGTGCGAACGCCGCGTTGTCCGACGGCCGCGATCTTCAGCTCGAGGAGGTCGCGATTGCCGCGCTCGTCGACGGCGAACTGTTTGAACACCGTGGCGGTCATCGGGTTCGGGAGGTTCTCCGCGAGCTTCTGGAAGGTCTTGTACGCCTCGACGGTGTACTGGTAGAGCAGACCGAGCTGCTGTTCGGTGAGGCTGCTGGTTGCGGTGTCGACTGCGGTCATTCGGTTCCTCTACTCGATCTTTGCGACTTTGACGATGACGTCGCCGGTCAGCTTCGCTTGACACGCGAGCCGGTGCGGCGACTCGAGCTCTTTGTACGTTTCATCGGGCGTCGGCGGCGTCAAGTTGTCCCACCCGGCGACCACTTCGACCCTGCAAGTCCCGCACGCGCCGTCACCTCCGCAGACGTGACTGATGCGAACGTTCATGTCGAGCGCACACGAGAGGAGGGTTTTTCCGGCGGGATATTCAGCCGCTTTACCCTCATCCTCGAACGTGACGCGCGGCATTGGCGGGGGAATTCTATCGTCATCCGTGATCCGTCATCCGTCATCCGGAAAGCCCACCTAAG
>DASXIH010000225.1:0-6261 GCA_036498125.1 Thermoanaerobaculia bacterium | reverse complement strand
TTCATCGCGGCGACGCCGACGTGCTGGAGGAACGGCGTGTAGTCGGAGCCCGAGCCGAGGGCGCCGAGGCGCATGAGGTCATGCTCGCGGAGCTCCTTCGTCCGCTCAGGCAGCGTCGCGGCGGCGAGCGCGCGAGCGCGCTCGCGATCGAGCACCGACGCCTTCGTCTCGGGATCGACGACGTCACGCGCCACCTGCGTCATCAGCCGCTCGAGGGTGTGCGAGCCTTCGGCGCCGAGGAACCCGCGGCCGTTCGAGTCGGAGTTGATGTAGACGGCGACGTGTTCGCGCACGTCGTCCGCGTGCGTCTCGACCCACTCCGTCGAGCCGAGGAGCCCCGGCTCCTCGCCGTCCCATGCGGCGTAGACGAGCGTGCGTCGGGGACGCCAGCCGGTCTTCGCCAGCTCGGAGATCGCGCGTGCCTCTTCGAGCATCGCGACCTGGCCGCTGAGCGGATCGGACGCGCCGTTCACCCACGCGTCGTGATGATTGCCGCGCATGATCCACTCGTCGGCGCGGTCCGTGCCCGGCATCTTCGCGATGACGTCGTAGATCGGCTTGATGTCCCAGTTGAACGCGAGCTGCAGGTGCACCTTCGCCTCGCCGGCGAGGTGATACGTGATCGGGAGCGCGCCGCGCCAGTCGGGCGGCGCGAGAGGTCCGGACATCGCGCGCAGGAGCGGCAGCGCGTCGCCGTACGAGATCGGAAGCACCGGGATCTTCGTCAGCGTCGTGGCGTCTTTCAAGGCGAGCCGCTTGGCGTCCTTCGTGGCGCCGACGCCCGGCGTCAGCGGATCGCCGGCGTACGTCGGCATGTCGGCGACCGAGCCGCGTTGCGCGCCGTTCTCGTTGCGGTACGCCCCCTTCGGATAGACGTCGCCCTGGAAGTAGCCGTCGTCGCGCGGGTCGGAGTAGATGAGGCATCCGACCGCGCCGTGCTCGGCGGCGACCTTCGGCTTGATGCCGCGCCACGAGCCGCCGTAACGCGTGATGACGATCTTGCCGCGCACGTCGATGCCGTTGCGCTCCAGGATCTCGTAGTCCGCCGGCACGCCGTAGTTCGCGTAGACGAGATCGCCGGTGACGTCGCCGTCGGTGGAGTAGGCGTTATAGGTCGGGAGCTGTTCGCTGGTCTGGCCCGACGTCGCGTCGCCGGCGACCGGCGGCTCGAACAGCTTCGCCGTGAAGTGCTCCGGCGCCGTCATCTCGAGCAGCCGCGTCTTCGGCGTCGGGAAGAGGACGTAGAACTCCTCGATGTGCGTGTCGTAGCCCCACGACTTCAGCAGCGACGCGATGAACTCCGCGTTGTCTTTGTCGTACGGCGAGCCGACGTGGTGCGGGCGCGCCGAAAGGCGCTTCATCCACTCGCGCAGATTGTCGCGGTGGAGCTGCGAGTCGAACTGCTGTTCCACCGCGCGCTCCTTTTCGGCGGACGCCGCAGAGAAGCCGAGGAGCGGAGGGTTGGAGGGCTGGGCGAAGGCGAGCGTGGCGGTGAGGGCGAGGATGAGCGTGAAGATGCGACGCATGGGAGCGCATTCTATAGTTGCCAGTTGCCAGTTGCCGGTTGCCGGGTCTGGGAACCGGGAACTAGGAACCGGCAACTCATGAAATACCTCCTCGCCCTCGTCGTCGTCGTCGCGGCCATCCGCGTCGCTGCGACGCACCGCGTCTTCAGCCCGGTCTATGACGAGCTGCTGCACCTCGCGGCGGGACACGAGTACCTGACGCAGCATCGCTACTCCGTCGACCTCGAGCATCCGCCGCTGGCGCGTGCGGTCGAGGCGTTGCCGTTCGTCCGTGTGCCGCCGCCGTCCGGGAACTGGGTGGAGCAGGGGAACGGGCTGCTGGCGTCCGGCGGCGACTACGTCGGCGGGATCGCGAAGGGGCGGCGCGGCAATCTGCTGTTCCTCGTCATCGGAATCGTGGCGGTGTTCGGGTGGGCGCGGGAACGCTTCGATATGACGACCGGCGTACTCGCGGCGGCGCTCTTCTCGCTGCTGCCACCCGTGCTGGCGCATGCGGGGCTTGCGACGACCGACATGGCGGGAGCCGCGGCGCTGCCGCTCGCACTCTGGGCGCTCGACCGGCGCTCCACGCTCCTCCTCGGCGCCGCGATCGCGTTCGGGTTGCTGACGAAGTTCTCGTTCGTGCCGTTCTTCGGTGCGAGTGCGCTCGTCGTCTATGTGTTGGGGAGCGGACGTCTCGTCCGCTCAGGCCGCGCGACAGCGCGGCTGACGCCGCGCATGAGCGGACGAGACGTCCGCTCCCCTTTACTGATCGCAATCGTCGCCGTCTGGCTCGCGTACTTCGGCTCGTTCGGCACCATGACCGCAGCCAATCCCGCGCTGCGTGACGACGCGAAGCTCGCCTTCGGCACGCCGTGGATCGCAGACCACGTCGTGATGCCGGCGCCGCTCTTCGCCGGAGGTCTGCTCAAACTGAAGCTCGACGATCAGGTCGGCCGCGATGCCTTCCTTCTCGGCCGCTACTCGCACACCGGCTGGTGGTACTACTTCCCGATCGTTCTCGGCGTAAAGACGCCGCTCCCGTTTCTGTTCCTCGTCGTCCTCGGCGCGATCGTCTCCAAACGCACCTGGCCCATCCTCGCCGTCGCCGCGGTGATTCTCGCGATCGCGATGACGACGCACATCAACGTCGGCGTCCGCCACATCCTCCCGATCTACGGCCCGCTTTCGATCGTCGCCGCGCAGGGACTGCAGAAATTCAAATGGATCGGAGCGATCCTCGCGCTCTGGCTCGTCACCGACAGCGCGCTCGCCCATCCCGACTACCTCTCCTGGATGAACGCCGCCGCCGGCCGCCATCCGGAACGCGTCCTCTCCGACAGCAATCTCGATTGGGGCCAGGACCTCATCCGCCTTCGCCACGTCGCTCGCACGAACCACATCGACGACCTCGGCATGCTCGTCTTCACCCGCGCCGACCTGAACGCCCTCGGCTTCCGCAACGTCCACCACATCGACCCGCACAACCCGTCGACCGGCTGGTTCGCCGTCAGCGAAACCGAGATCGCAATCTGGAACGGCTGGGACCCGACCGCGTTCCGGTGGCTGACTGCGCGGCCCGATTACGAGCGCGTCGGAACCTCAATTCGGCTGTACCACGTGACGCGATAGAGTTCCGATCCGGCCATGTGCGGCATCAATGGGATCTTCGCCTACGGCGGCGACGCGGCGCCGGTCGACCGATCGGAGCTGATCGGGTGCCGGGACGCCATGCAGTCGCGCGGGCCGGACAGCGAGGGGCTGTGGATCTCGAATGACGGGCGCGCGGGGTTCGGGCACCGGCGGCTCGCGATCATCGACCTCTCGCCCGCCGGCGCGCAGCCGATGCACCACGGCTCGCTCACGATTGTCTTCAACGGCGAGATCTACAACTACCAGGAGCTGCGCGACGAGCTGAGCGCGCGCGGGCACAAGTTCGTCTCCCACTCCGACACCGAAGTGATGCTCCAGCTGTTCGAGGAGATCGGCGAGGCGATGCTGCCGAAGCTGCGCGGCATGTTCGCGCTCGCGATCTGGGACGACGCGCGCAAACGGATGTTCCTGGCGCGCGACCCGTACGGCATCAAGCCGCTCTACTACGCCGATGACGGGAAGACGATCCGCTTCGCGTCGCAGGTCCGCGCCCTCGCGCGGATGCCGGGCGTCGACCGGCAGTTCGACCCTGCGGGCGCCGCCGGCTTCTTCCTGCGAGGAACCGTGCCGGAGCCGTTCACGATGTATCGGGCGATCCGCGCGCTGCCGGCGGGCAGCTACGCGTACATCGACGCAGACGGCGCGAAGGAACCGGTGCAGTACTTCTCGATCGCGGCGACCTTGCGCGACGCGGCGAACGGCAACGGTCGTTACAGCGACGACGAGCGCCGCGCCATCGTCCACGACGCGGTGCTCGAGTCGGTGCGCTACCACATGGTCGCCGACGTCCCGGTCGGCGCGTTCCTCTCCGCCGGCATCGACTCGACGAGCGTCGTGGCACTCGCGAAGGAGAGCGGCGCGTCCGACCTCGAGACGATGACGCTCCGCTTCGAGGAGTACCGCGGCCGCATCAACGACGAAGCGCCGCTCGCGCACCTCGTCGCACAGCAGTACGGCGTGCGTCATCAGATCCGCGACCTCTCGCTGTCGGAGTTCCGCTCCGAACTGCCGCGCATCTTCGACGCGATGGATCAGCCGAGCGTCGACGGCCTCAACTCCTACTTCATCAGCAAGGCCGCGCACGAGCTCGGCCTCAAGGTCGCGATGAGCGGCACCGGCGGCGACGAGCTGTTCGGCGGCTACACCTCGTTCCGCGACATCCCACGCTGGATGCCGATCACCTCCGTCCTCGCGCGCATCCCCGGCGTCGGCAGCGGCGTACATCGCATCAACTCCGCGCTCGCGAAACGGAGCCGGCACGTCAGCCCGAAGATGGGAGAGATCGTCCGCTACGGCTCGTCGTACGCCGGCGCGTATCTCGTCAAACGCGGACGCTTTCTCGCCTCCGAGCTGCCGAACGTTCTCGGCAAAGAGGTGGCCGAGGAGGGGTTGCGGCGGTTGGACTTGCTGCATCTCATCGAGCGGGCGGTGACGCCCGATCCCGGGACGCCGTTCGGCCGCGTCGCGGCGCTCGAGTCGTCGCTCTACCTGCGCAACCAACTGCTGCGCGACATGGACTGGGCGTCGATGGCGCACTCGCTCGAAGTGCGCGTGCCGCTGGTCGACGCGCATCTCCTCCGCAAGCTCGCGCCGGTACTCGTCACGCGCCGCGAACGCGGCAAGCAGCTCCTCGCCGACGCGCCGCGTCCGCCGCTCCCCGCCGCCGTCCGAACGCGCCGCAAGACCGGCTTCACGCTGCCGATCAACGAATGGCTGCGCGAAGAGGGGCGCGTCGAACACGGGAAGCGGAGCTGGGCGCGGAAGGTGTACGAGGTGATGTTCGGCGACGCGAGAGGTTACTGGTGACTGGTGACTGGTGACTGGTGACTGGTGACTGGTCGCTCCGCCGCGGAGCGGCGGAATATCGTTAGCCCCGCGCGTCAGCGCGGGGAACCAGAACGATCCGGTGATGGAGCCGCGGAGCGGCGACATCGGAATGCCGCCGCTCCGCGGCTGACGTTTTATTGGGAACCCTCTTGATCCCGGCGCTCACGCGCCGGGCTAACGAGATTCCGCCGCTCCGCGGCTAAACTCAAGACCAATGCCCTCGCGCCGGATTCTTTTCGCCTACGCCGTCGTCGCGCTGATCGCGCTCGATCGCGTGGCGGCAACGCACCGCGTCTTCAGCGAGGTACTCGACGAGCCGATCCACGTCCTGGCGGGATACGAGTGGCTGAAAGGCATCCCGTACACGATGGACCCGAGCCATCCGCCGCTCGGCCGCATCGTCGCGGGGATTCCGCTGGTGATGGCCGGCGAGCAGGCGTCGGAAGGCGATCCGGTGCCGCGCGGCAACTCGCTGCTCTACTGGCACGACCACTACGAGCACAACCTCGCGAACGCTCGGCGTCCGATGCTGCTCTTTCTGCTGATCGGCATGATCGCGACTGCCGCGTGGACCGCGCACTATTTCGGCCACGTCGCCGGCGTCCTCGCGATGGCGATGTACGCCTCGCTCCCTCCGCTCCTCGGGCACGCCGGCATCGTCACGACCGACTCGCCGGTCGCCGCGCTGATGGCCGTCGCGCTGCTGACGTTCGACTGGTGGCTCGACGCGTCTACCTGGAAACGCACGATCGTCCTCGGCATCGTCATCGGCCTCGGCGCACTGACGAAGTACTCGTTCGTCGTCTTCTTTCCGGTGAGCGCGGTGGTGATCGTCTTGGCGCGGTGGTTGTGGGGAGAGAGACCCCCTCATCCGCCTTCGGCACCTTCTCCCCCGCTTCGCGGGGGCGAAGGACGCACGGACAATCTTTCATCGACTACCCTTCGCCCCGCGAAGCGGGGAGAAGGTGCCCGAAGGGCGGATGAGGGGCGATTTGGCAAGTACGCCCAATTCGCCCTCTCCCTCCTCGTCGCCTTCCTCGTCGTCTGGGGCGGATACAAGTTCGAGTTCGACACGCTCGCGCACGCGTCGCACTATCCCTACGGCATCTCGACCGTGTTCGTGCCGAAGTCGATGGCGGAGAAGGCGCTGTGGTTCGACGCGCATGTGAAGGTCCCCGCGCCGCTCTTCATCACCGGTCTCGGGATGGTGACGGAGCACAACCGGCGCGGCCATCCGTCGTTCCTCCTCGGCGAGTACCGGGACATGGGCTGGTGG
>DASXIH010000224.1:0-2024 GCA_036498125.1 Thermoanaerobaculia bacterium | reverse complement strand
ATCGCGAGCCTTGGCTGACGCTGCATCATCGGACGGATGATCGCTCGTGGACGGTCCTCGAGGCGCGCGCTGGTGAAAGCGTGAAGCTCGAGTCGGTAGAAGCAACTCTCAGCGTCGATGACGTCTACGCCTAGCGCGGATACTTGAACGGCCCCGCGATCCGCTTCCCCTTCGCGTTGATGAACTCGATCGTGAGCGCGTCTTTCGTGATCTGGAGGGCGGCGAAGGCGATTGGCTCGTGAAAGTGGGTCTCCTTCGGCCACACCGTCTGTGCGCGCACGGTGATCATCGGGACGGGGTCGGAGCTGGCGCCGCTGACGAGGATGAGCGGAGGGTGCAGGTCGAGCAGCTCTTCGTGGTGATCGTGGCCGTTGACGTAGAGGTCCACTTTCTCGTCGCGCAGGATCGGGAGCAGGCCGCGCATGCGCCGCGCCTCGGTGCGCGGGATGACCGAGTGCCATCCGCTCGACGTGATCACGTGATGTCCCACCGCGATCCGCCACGTCGCGGTTGACGATGCGAACGTCTCGCGCACCGTCCCTTCGGCGTTCTTGCTCTTGCCGTACGCGTAGGGCGTGGTGTCGAGCATTGCGAAGTCGGCGATCGGGCTCCTGAGGACGTACTCGCGCGCCGGCATGTGCCAGTTGGCTACATTCGCGTTCACCTGGGCGTCCGGCTTGCCGCAGTAGTCGTGATTGCCGAGGACCGCGTAGATCGGGATGTCGAGATGAGTGAGCGCGTCGAGGACGTGCCACTTCGGATCGGTGGCCGAGCGGACGCCGCAGGGATAGAAGTTGTCGCCGAGGAAGAGGATCGCGTCGTACGGCTTCGACTTCGTGATCGCGGAGGCGATCGTCGTGGTCTGGATGCCCGCATCGCCGATGAGCGCGAGGCGGAGGGCGCCGTTGTGAACGGGGAGGGGGATTGCGGGGAGCGCCGCGCCGGCAGGATTGCCGGCACCACACAGAAGCAGCGACGCGATTAGAATCCCGCGCGCAAACATGCCTTTGGTCAAAACTTACCTCCGTAACGGGGAAACACCTAAGCCCTATGCAGGTAGAATGCGCGGCGCTTCCCGGCTGTTCACGGTCGCACGAAACCGTAACCTGCGGTTGCGCGTCTCAGTTCAGGCGTGGTTCGCCCCCTACCTATGAAGAAACTCAAGATTGTCTGGCTAGCAGCCTTCCTGCTCGCGGGACCGCTGCAGGCGCAGACCCAACCGCCGCAGCCCCCGCCTGCCCAGCCGGAGCCGCAGCCGAAGAGCCGTCCGCGTCCCGGAACCATCATCGATTCCGGTTCTGGGAAGATCACCGACCAGCCGTTGGCCGCCAAGCCGGCTCCCGCGCCGGTCGGTCCGTCGGCCCACCCGAACGTCCCCGGCGACCCGCTGGCCGGCCTGAAGATCGATCGCTTCGAGGCAGTTGGTAACACTTCCGTTGCAAGCGACACGATCCGCGTCTACCTCGGCGTCCAGCCGGGCGATCCGTACGATCCGATCGCGATCCAGAAAAACTTCCTCAGCCTCTGGCAGACCGGTCTCTTCGACGACATCAGCATCGAATCCGACAAGAGCGAGACCGGCGGCGTCATCGTCCGCGCGGTCGTCAAAGAGCGGCCCCGCATCGGCTCCGTCGAATACCGCGGCAACAAAGACCTCGCCACGAACAAGATCACCGAGGTGCTCGATCGCGAGAAGATCGATCTGCACATCGGCAGCACGATCGAACAGACACTCCTCCGCCGCGCCGCCGAGGCCATCAAGAAGGCGTACACCGAGAACGGCTACGAAGACCCGCAGGTCGACCCCTCGATCGTCGACATGGGCAACACCGGCGAGAAGAAGATCCTCTTCAACATCGACGAAGGCGTCAAAGCGAAGATCGCCGCGATCGACTTCACCGGCAACCGCCACTTCTCCTCGCGCCGCCTCCGCTCGGTGATGAAGGAGATCAAGACCCACAACATCGTCACCTGGATCCGGAAGAAGGACCTCTACATCCCGTCGAAGCTCGACGAGGACATGG
>DASXIH010000223.1:0-6138 GCA_036498125.1 Thermoanaerobaculia bacterium | reverse complement strand
CCGCCGCTCGTCGTCTTCGCCGCGCGCGACGTCCTCGACCTCCTGATGCGCGACACGTTCAACGGCATCGTCTGGCCCGACTTCTCGACGATCAAGTCGCCCATCACCGGGAAGGCGGCGGTCGAGTACCGGCCGATGATGCCCGGCAAGAAGATCCACTACAACGGCGTCGCCCTCACCGCGGTGCCGGTCAACCACCAGATTCCGGCGGCTGGCGTGATCGTCGAGATGAACGGCCAGGCGATGACGTTCACCGGCGACACCGGCCCGACCAACGACATCTGGAAGCGGACGAACAAGATCGAGAACGTCGTCGCGATCGTGACCGAGGCCTCGTTCCCGAACGACCAGCAGGCGCTCGCCGACGAGACCGCGCACCTCTCGCCGGAAACGTTCGGCCAGGAGCTGAAGAAGATCACCGTCGATGCGCCCGTCTACGCCTCCCACCGCAAGATCCCCTTCGAGCGCGACATCGAGTCGCAGATCCGCAACCTCCGCGACCGCCGCGCGAGAGTGCTGCTCGAGAAGAACTACACGCTGTAAGGTCAGTGCACGCCGATCGCGGCGGCGACTTCCTTCGCGTCGAACACGTTGCCGTCCTTCACGACCATCCGCACCTTCCGTATGTCGCTGATGTTCGTCGTCGGGTCGCCGTCGACGATGTCGAGATCCGCGAGCTTGCCTGGTGCGATCGAGCCGAGGCGGTCGTCGCGATGCATCACCGTCGCCGCGCCGAGCGTCGCGATGCGCAACACCTCGGGAGCAGGAATCCCTGCCTGCACATACAGCTCGAGCTCGCGATCCAGGGCGAAGCCGGCCAGTCCGTCCGTGCCGGCGACGATCGGAATGCCGTTGTCGTAAAGCAGCTTGACCATCCGCTCCATGTTCGCGAACGAGTCGCGGTACGTCTGGTCCTTGCCTTCGGGAACGGGCAGTCCGCCGGTGAAGAGCCCGCGCCGCACCTGCGGCGGCAAACGGTCGGCGGCGGCGGCGAAGGTCGGACTCATCGTCCCCTTCCGCGCGACGTAGCTCCCCTCGAAAACGCCGAGCGTCGGGTCGACGACGGTGTGATGCTCCTTCAGCAGATCGACGAACGCCTTGACCTCCGGCGACTTCAGATCGATCGATCCGCCGCGCTCGGCCGGCGCCGTGAGACGGAGCCGCGTCTGCGTCTCCTTCACGTCCGGCATGAAGTTCAGCATGAGCATATTGATGTGCTGGATCTCGTCGTAACCATCCTTCACGGCCTCCGCTGCAACCATCCCGGCCGGAATGTGACCGCTGACGCGCATCCCCTTCTCGTGGGCGTGCCTCGCCATGAACGGAACGAGCTCCGGCTTGACGGAGCTGTAGATCTTGAGCTGCTCGAACCCGAGGGATGCGTACTTATCGATTGCCGCGCGCGCTTCGTCCTCGTTCGAGACGAGCATCTTCGTCGGACCGGCGTACGGACCCGGACCGTCGACGAGGCCGGCGAGAACGACGCGCGGACCAACTGCCTCACCGCTCTCCCACTCCTTCTTCAAATTGAGGATCGTGTCGATGTCGTTGCCGAGGTCGCGGACGGACGTGACACCGTTGGCGATGTTCAGCATCCCGTCGTCGTCGCCGTTGTGCGTGTGCATGTCCCACAACCCGGGGATGACGACGCGGTTGCCGGCGTCGATGTGTTCGAACGACGGAACGTCCGGTCCGGCGATCGATTCGATCTTGTTGCCGCGAATGACGATCGTCGCGTCCGGCGTGACCTTGTGCGTCGCGGGATCGAAGAGCCGTGCGTTGGTGATGACGATGCCGCCGCCCTTCGGCTTGTGCGTGAGCTTCGCGGACATGGCGCGCATCGTGGCGGCATGCCACTCGTCCTGCGCCTTCGTCAGCTGCGGGATTGCGGCGTCGTAACCTTCCGCGATGACCGACAGCCACGATGAGGCACTGGCGAACATCTCGTTCTTGTCGTCGAGCCATATCGTCGCCGGCGAAAAGCCGAAGCCGTAGACGTCGTACGCCGTGATCTTCTTGCCGTCGACCGTCAGCTCGCCGAGCTTCTTGACCGACGCTTCGCCGGCCGGCAGCAGCGGCAGCTTGTGATCGGGTGCCGCGAGGAGTGCGCGCACGATCGCGGCGTTCTCCTCCGGCGGGCCGTACATGCTCGCGTACAGCGCCTTCGTGTTCGCGGACGAGCCGCTCTCCGCGCCGTTCGACCATTTCCCATCCGCGAAGGTCTCGTTGACGCTCGCCTTGTAGTAGTCGACGCCGGTCGTCGTCATGGTGCCCGGCGAAGTCACCGTGTGCGTTTTCGGGCCGCGGCCGCGGTCGTTGAACTCGTAATCGACCGTGCGCGTGGCGCCGTCGATCGAGACAGTCTGCGCGCCGGCGGGGTGGCCCGCCATGATCACGGTGTACTTCAGGACGATGGCGAGAAGGACGGTGTGCATCCGGGCAGTTTAGACTCTCCCAGATGCCGCGCGTGCCGGTTTCGGCAATCATTCATGTCCTAAACGAGATCGAGTACATCGACGACTGCCTCCGCTCCGTCGACTGGGCGGACGAGGTCTACGTCATGGACTCGTTCTCGACCGACGGGACCCTCGAGCGGATCCGCGAGAAGTACCCCCGCGTCCGCCTCGAACAGCGCGAATACCTCGGCGCCGCCTCGACGAAGAACTACGCCATCGACCGCGCGACACACGACTGGATCTTCATCCTCGACGCCGACGAGCGCGTCACTCCGAAGCTCCGCGACGAGATTCTCAAAACGCTCGAAGGTGATCTGAAGTTCTGGGCGTACTCCGTCGGGCGCCTCAACTTCATGATGGGCAAGCCCGTCCGCTTCTCCGGTCTGCAGCGCGACCGCGTCACCCGCCTCTTTCACCGCGGACATGCGCGCTATCCGAACAAACGCGTCCATGCCGACCTGCTCGTCGACGGGGAGACGGGAGCGCTCCATCACAAGATGGATCACTTCTACATCCGGACCTTCGATCACATGATCGCGAAGATGACGCGCTACGCCTACTGGGGCGCCGCGCAGATGTACATCGACGGGAAGACGACCAGCGCCTGGGGCATCTTCAGCCACTCGATCGCCAAGTTCCTCCGGGACTTCGTCTTCAACCTCGGCTTCCTCGACGGCGTCCGCGGCCTGCTCTCCGTCGGCATGCACGTCTATTACACGTTCTGGAAGTACGCGAAGCTCTGGGAGATGACCCAGCTCAAACGCCTCGGCAAACCGGTTCCCCTCCCGAAACTCGACGTCGAAGAAGAGCGCTGGGAACTGCCGTGGGAGAAGAAGCCAACGTAGGCCGGGCTTTAGCCCGGCTGGTCGGGCTGAAGCCCGACCTACGTTACTCCGCCGGCTCGACCACCACCCGCAAACCGTCCACCCGCGCCACACGCACCCGCGACCCGGCCGCGATCGGGGCGTTGGCGGTGGCGTTCCACAGTTCGCCGTGGACGAACACCTTCCCCTCCGGCTCGAGCTGCGTGCGGGCGACGCCGAGCTCGCCGATCATCCCCTCGGAACCGGTCGTCACGTGGAACTTCCGCGCCTTGATGACGAGCGTTGCGAGGAAGGTCGCGATGACGCCGACCGGGATCCCGACCGCGAGCGCCGTCAGGAGATGCACGCGCATCTGCGGAATCGGTCCGTCGACGAGAAAGAGTCCGCCGAGCACGAGGCAGACGATGCCGCCGATGCCGAGGACGCCGTGCGTGCCGAACTTCGCCTCCAAAGCGAACAGGACGAATCCGGCAATCAGCAGCGCGACCGCCGCAAAGCGCGTCGGGAGCAGGTTGAGCGCGAAGACGGCGAGGAGGATCGAGATCATCCCGACGACGCCGGGGATCACGGCGCCGGGGTGGTTGAACTCCGCCCAGAGCGCGAGGCCGCCGAGGGCGAAGAGAATGAAGGCGACGTTCGGATCCATGATCCAGGAGAGGAGCCGCTCGCGGAGGCTCTCGTCGAACGGCACGATCGGCTTCTTCGCGACATGCAGCACCACCGTCGATCCGTTGAAGCGCTTCAGCGGCTTCCCATCCAGCGCATTCATGAGCGACGCTTCGGTCGGCGCGATGACGTCGATCAGCTTCTGCGCGAGCGCCTCCCGCTCGCTGAACGACTTCGACTCCCGTACCGCGCTCTCCGCGACGGCCACATTGCGCCCGCGCTGCCCGGCGATCGAGCGCATGAATGCCGCGGCGTCGTTCTCGAGTTTCGTCTTCATCACGTCGTCCATCTTTTCGCCGAGGAGGACGGGATGCGCGGCGCCGGCGTTCGTGCCAGGCGCCATCGCCGCGACGTCCGCCGACTCGAGGATGACGAATCCGGCGGAAGCGGCGTAGCTGCCCGCAGGCGCTACGTAGACGATCACCGGAACGGGCGACTTGATGATCTTCTCGACGATCGAACGCATCGAGTCGGCGAGCCCGCCCGGCGTGCGCAGCTGGATGAGCAGCGCATCGGCGTGATGCGACGCCGCATAGTCGATCGCGCGGCCGATGAACTCATCGCTGATCGGATGAATCATGTCGTCGACCGAGATCTTCACGACGTCCGCCGCGGCGACGTTCGCGAGAAGCATCAGGACGAGAACGAAGGCGATGCGTTTCATGGCAGTCTCCAGGTTGGCTCACCAGTCTATCCCGCGCCGCAATGAGACGAGGCGGCGGACCAATGGGACAAGCTCCGCGTACCACTGGGACGCCGGCGCGGAGCGTTGGGACAGGCTCCCTGTACCACCGGGACGCAGGCGCGGAACGTTGGGACAGGCGCCGTGTACCACTGGGACGGCGGCGCGGAACGTTGGGACACGCGCCGTGTACCACTGGGACGCGGCCGCGGAGCGTTGGGACAGGTGCCGTGTACCACTGGGACGCAGGCGCGGAACATTGCGGAAATAAGGCGCCCGCAGCTACACCGGCATGTAGTCCGGCTGCGGCTCGTAGTTGAAGAACTTGGTGATGTCGTTGCGGAACACGAGCTTGAAGTCGCCGATCGGGCCGTTGCGCTGCTTGGAGATGATGATCTCGGCGATCCCCTTCTCCTCGGTGTCCTTGTTGTAGACCTCGTCGCGGTAGATGAACGCGACGACGTCGGCGTCCTGCTCGATCGATCCCGACTCGCGGAGGTCGGAGAGCTGCGGGCGGTGGTCGCCGGTGCGTTGCTCGGGGCGGCGGGAGAGCTGGGAGAGCGAGATGACCGGAACGTTCAGCTCTTTCGCGATCGCCTTCAGGCCGCGCGAGATCTGCGAGATCTCCTGCTGCCGCGACTCGATCTTTCCCTTCACCGACATGAGCTGGAGGTAGTCGACCATGACCAGGTCGAGCCCCGCCTCCATCTTCAGGCGCCGCGCCTTGGCGCGCATCTCCATGATGTCGATGCCCGGCGTGTCATCGACGTAGATGCGTCCCTTCGACAGCCTCGCCGATGCCTCCGCGAGGTCGCGCCAGTTCTTCTCGCTCAGCATCCCGGCGCGGATCAGGTGGTTCGAGACGCCCGATTCCGAGGAGAGGATGCGCAGCCCGATCTGTTCCTTCGACATTTCGAGCGAGAAGACGCCGACCGAGTGAAGCCGCGCCGCCGCACCGCGCGGCTGCCCGTCTTTCCCCGGGATCGCGATCGACTCGGCGATGTTCATCATGAAGGACGTTTTCCCCATCGACGGCCGCGCCGCGATGATGATCAGATCCTGCGGTTGGAAGCCGGACGTGAACTCGTTGAAGCGGTCGTAGCCGGTGGGGATGCCGGTGATGAGCTTTCCGGCTTCGTGGAGCTGCTCGATCGCCGTCATGTTCTGGCGGGTGATGCGGTCGAGGGCGACGAAGCCTTTCTCGGTCGTCCCTTCGGCGATCTCGTAGAGCGACTTCTCGGCGATGTTGAGGACGTCGGCCGGCTCGTTGGGGGCGTCGAGGGCGGCGCGCATGACGCTGTTGCCCATGACGATGAGGCGCCGCAGGGTGGACTTCTCTTTGACGATGCGCGCGTAGCGCTCCACGTTCGCGACGTCCGGAACGACGTCGACGAGGGAGCTCACGTATGCCGAGCCGCCGGCCTGTTCGAGCTGGCTGCGCTTCGCGAGCTCGTGCTTCACGGTGAGGAGGTCGATCTCGACGCTCTTCTCCGCGAGCGAGCGGATGGAG
>DASXIH010000222.1:0-2101 GCA_036498125.1 Thermoanaerobaculia bacterium | reverse complement strand
GGCCGAGGAGTTGCGGACCTCGATGTACGGGAACGTGTGCGCGCCGCACTGATCGCCGAGGAGCAGCGAATCGCATTGCGAGTAATTGCGGGCGTTCTCGGCGCCCTTGAGGATCGTCACCGCGCCGCGGTACGTCTGCTGTCCGTGGCCGGCGCTGATCCCCTTCGACACGATCGTCGAGCGGGTGTTCTTCCCGATGTGAATCATCTTCGTCCCGGTGTCGGCCTGCTGATAGTTCGCCGTCACCGCGACCGAATAGAACTCCCCGACCGAGTTGTCGCCCTGCAGGATGCAGCTCGGATACTTCCAGGTGATCGCCGAGCCGGTCTCCACCTGCGTCCACGAGATCTTCGCGTTCGCCAGCGCCTTCCCGCGCTTCGTGACGAAGTTGTAGATCCCGCCTTTGCCTTCCTTGTCGCCGGGGTACCAGTTCTGGACCGTCGAATACTTGATGGTCGCGCTGTCGAGCGCCACGAGCTCGACGACCGCCGCGTGGAGCTGATTCTCATCGCGCATCGGCGCCGTACAGCCTTCGAGATAACTGACCGTCGCGCCTTCGTCGGCGACGATCAGCGTCCGCTCGAACTGCCCCGTTCCCGCGCTGTTGATACGGAAGTAGGTCGAGAGCTCCATCGGACAGCGGACGCCCTTCGGGATGTAGCAGAACGAGCCGTCCGAAAAGACGGCGCTGTTGAGCGTCGCGAAAAAATTGTCGGTGATCGGAACGACGCTGCCGAGGTACTTGCGCACCAGCTCCGGATGCTCGCGGACGGCGTCGGAGAACGAGCAGAAGATGACGCCGGCCTTCGCCAGCTCGGCGCGGAACGTCGTCGCGACCGAGACCGAGTCGAACACCGCGTCGACCGCGACGCCGGAGAGGCGCTTCTGCTCTTCGAGCGAGATGCCGAGCTTCTCGAACGTCTTGCGCAGCTCCGGATCGACCTCGTCGAGCGAGGTGAGCTTCTTCTTCTGCTTCGGTGCGGAGTAGTAGCGGATCGCCTGGTAGTCGATGGCGCCGTAGTGGACGTTCGCCCACGTCGGCTCCTTCATCGTCAGCCAGTGGCGGAACGCTTTGAGGCGCCACTGGAGGAGCCACTCCGGCTCTTCCTTCTTCTGCGAGATCAGGCGGACGATCTCTTCGTTCAGGCCCGGCGGCGCCTGATCCGACTCGATGTCGGTGACGAAGCCGTACTTGTACTCCTGGTTGGCAATCTGTTCGACGGTGGCGTTACTCATCTTGAATTTCCAGCGCGCTTGAGCGCGACCTTATCGACGACGGGAAGCGGCATGACGCCGCGCGCGAGGTCGGCGAGCGTCACCTGTTCGAACGCCCCCTTGACCGCGCGATTGATGCCGAACATGAAACGGCGCGACGGGCACGCCGCACGGATACCGCACACTGCATGCCCCTCGTCGTCCGTCGTCTCGCACTCGACGAGGTCCCACGGCCCTTCGAGGACCTCGAGGAGCTCACCGAGCGTGACGCGCTCCGCGTCGCCGTCGAACGAGTAGCCGCCGCCGACGCCGCGATGCGAGTGAATCGTTCCGGACGTGCCGAGGGTCTTCAGCACCTTCGTGATCATCGGCTGAGGCAGGTGGTAGAACGCGGCGATCTCGCGCGCCGACACCACGCGCCCATGATGGCGTGCAAGGTAGACGGTGGCGAGCAGCCCGTAGTCGGTGAGACGAGAGATTTTCAGCATCGGAAGCCCGGAAGCGGCGAAACAGTACCAGGTAGGTACGGTTTACACAACCCGGGGTGGGCGTGGGTTGTTCCGGAGTAGGGAGTGGGGAGTCGGGAGTAGGGAGTGAGGAGCCGAGAGATGAGTCGCCGTGACTCCCGACTCCCCACTCCCCACCGGGAACACCCAAGCCGTCGGTACGGTTGGACCCTCGCGTATGAAAAGACTCTCCATCGCTTGCGCCTCCCTCCTGATCGCCGGAGGCGCGTTCGCCCAGATGAAACCGCAGCCGCAGAGTCCGGTCCGGATCGAGTACACGAAGGCGAAAGAGGCGGCCGAGCAGGCACCGCGAATCTCGAAAGAAGAGGCGCAGAAGCTGGTCAAGTCAGGGAAGGCGGTCTTCGTCGACGTCCGGACCG
>DASXIH010000221.1:0-12060 GCA_036498125.1 Thermoanaerobaculia bacterium | reverse complement strand
CGGAGCTTCATCCCGCTGTCGAGCGAGGCGGTGTCGACGCTCAGCGTGACCGAGGCGGTGGAAAGATTCGCGGGATCGGCGTCGACCGCGCCGGAGACCTTCTTCGTGTCGGCGTCGATCTCTTCGAGGGTGTCTTCGAGGTGGAAGCCCACCCAGCTCTTGCCGTCGTTTCCGATCGAGAAGAGGGTGGCGGCGAGGATGAGGGCGGGAGCGATCATGTTCGATTGGATGCGAGCTTCAGCGCTTTCGTTACGTATGACGGGTGAGGGAAGTCACGTATTTCCGCCGGGTTGACCCATTCGTAACCGCGCGGTCGCCGGGCGCGTGCCGCAAAGACCTCGAAGGTGATCCGGCGGGTGGTGATGGTGTGGTGGAACGAGCCGATGCTCCGCGGCGCGGTCACGGCGAGCGGCACCTGGTCGAAGAGCGCCGTGTTGCCGTGCGGGAGGTGCAGCATCGCCGTCAGTAGCGGCCCGTCTTCGCGCCGCATCAGCACGCGTCCGCGCGCATCGGTGACGAGGTAGAGCGGGATCCGCAGCCTTGTCGCCGCCTGAGTCTCGCGCGGCGCCGGCAGCTCATGAATGCGATCGGTCGCGAACGCCACGCAGTCGCGCCTTAGCGGGCACTCCATGCATTTCGCGTTGCGCGGCGTGCAAATGAGGGCGCCGAGCTCCATCAGCGCCTGATTCATCATCCGCGGCGACTTACAAATCTCCACCAGCGCCTCGGCGTGTTTCCAAGGATCTTCGACCCCTTCGACCCGCGCCAGCACCCGCGCCACGTTGCCATCGACGATCGGAGCGCGTTCGTTAAACGCGATCGACGCGATCGCGCCGGCGGTGTACCGGCCGATTCCGCGAATCGACATCAGCGCGTCGACGTCCGACGGCAGCTCGCCGCCGAAACGCGAGACGATGTCGATCGCCCCCTCCCGGAGCATTCGCGCCCGGCGGTAGTAACCGAGGCCGGACCAGGCGGCGGTCACCTCGTCGACGGAGGCGCCGGCGAGTGCCCTGACATCCGGAAACCGCTCGATGAATCGCGCGAAGTACCCGAGGACCACCTCCATCCTCGTCTGCTGCGCCATGACCTCGGAAACCCACACGTGGTAGGGCCGGTAGGCGGTGCGCCAGGGGAGGGGCCGCTGATGTTTGCCGAACCAGCGTTCGAGCGATTGCGCGACACGGCTGAGACGGGCAGGTGGCAAATTGCTTGTATTGTAAACTCCGGCTTCCAAGCCGAAGGTGGTGGAGAGTCCATGGAAGACCAGATGCAGTCGGTGCAGCCGGATGCCGAACAGGGCAAATACGTTTACTGCATCATCAAGACGGATCAGCCGCGCGAGTTCGGGACGATCGGCATCGGTGGCCGTGGCGACCGGGTCTATAGCGTCCAGTACGACGCCTTCGCAGCCGTAGTCTCGAACTGCCCCCTCATCGTGTTCGACCCGACGCGCGAGAACGCCCTGGCGCACGAGCACGTCAACGAAGTCGTCATGAAGGACTTCACAGTTCTTCCGATGAGCTTCGGCACCGTCTTCCGCACCGAGAACGACATCAAGGAGTTCCTCAAGGGGACGTACGAGGCGCTCAGCGACGTGCTCCAGAAGATGGAGGGGAAGATCGAGTTCGGCCTCAAGGTGAATTGGGATAAGGACCAGGTCATCAAGGAGATCGAGTCGGAGAATGAGGAGATCCGGCGGCTGAAGGAAGAGATTCAGTCGAACACCTCGACGTCGACGTACTTCTCGCGCATGCAGCTCGGCCGCGTGGTCGAGTCGGCGCTGCAGGCGAAGGCGGACGCGTACGTGGCGGAGATCTACGAGACGCTGCGCGACGCCGCGATCGCCTCGCGCTCGAACAAGCCGATCGGCGACAAGATGATCATGAACGCCGCGTTCCTCGTCGAGCGCGACAAGACGCGCACCTTCGACGATCAGATCTCCGACATCGCGAAGAAGTACGAGAACAAGCTGTCGTTCCTGTATACGGGGCCGTGGCCCCCGTACAACTTTGTGAATATCCGGCTCAAGCTCGAACGCGCGGAGAGGTAGTGTTCCTCCTCGATGACATCCTGATGCTGCCGCTGAAGCTTCCGGTGGCGGGGTTCAACTGGATCATGAAGCAGATCCAGACGATGGCGAACGAGGAGTTGCTCAACGATCAGCCGTGGAAAGAGCGCCTCATCGAGTTGCAGATGATGCTGGAGCTCGGCGAGATCAGCGAGAGCGACTACGGGCGCGAAGAGGCGCAAGTGTTCACGGCGTTGCGCGAGATCCGCGCACGGCGTGAGGAGATGGCGCGGCAGATGGCCGCCGAGCGCGGCGAAGAGGAAGAGGGCGGGATCGGCATCTACACCGGATACGGCCGGTGAGCGCGTTAAGCGACGCGCTCGACACCCTTCGCACGCGCCGCATCGTCCTCTTCGGAGGGAAGGGAGGCGTCGGCAAGACGACGATGGCCGCCCTCGCCGCGCTGCGCTTCTCGGAAAACCGCAAAGTCATCCTCTTCACGACCGACCCCGCCAGCAACCTCGCCGACCTCTTCGCAACCTCGCAACCCCACAACCTCGAAACCGAGTCACTAGACGCCCAATCTCTCTACGAGAGGTTCCTGGCCACCAACCTCCCCAGCTTCCTCGAGCTCGGCGACCGCGGGACGTACCTCGACCGCGAAGAGCTCCGCCGCTTCTTCGAGCTCTCGCTGCCGGGCGTCGATGAGCTGATGGCGTGGTCGCGGATCGGCGAGCTGGCGGAGGAACATCCGGACGCCGTCATCGTCGTCGATACGGCGCCGACGGGCCACACGCTGCGGATGCTCGCGTCCGGCGAGCATTTCGCCCAGCTCGCGCGCGCCCTCGACGCGATGCAGGAGAAGCATCGCAACATCGTCCGGCAGCTCACGCGCCGCGACCCGCGCGACGCGATGGACGCGTTCATCGAGCGCTTCGAAGCGGAGGCGCAACGGCGGCGCGATCTGCTGCATCAAGGCGCGTTCGTGCCGGTGACGCTGGCGGAGCCGCTGGTTGTGGAACAGACGAAGCGCTTGATATCGGAGGTCTTCGACGTTCCGTTCGTGATCTTGAATCGTACTGCGCCGGACTGCGATTGTGCGCGGTGCCGGGAGCAGGCGAGGCGCGATGCGGACGCGCGGCGGGAGTTTGCGAATGTCGTCGATGTGCCGCGGTCGTGCGTGCCGCTTGATTCGGTTGAGGCGTTGAACGCGTTTTTGGCGGGTGCACGCCCCTCACCCGGCCCCTCGCTTCGCTCGGGGCCACCCTCTCCCGTTGGGAGAGGGACGAGTGCGCCCGCGAAACTCGTGTTCTTCGCCGGCAAAGGCGGCGTTGGCAAGACGACGATGTCGGTGGCCTACGCGCTGAAACTCGCGAACGAACATCCTGAACGGCAGTACGTGATCATCTCTGTCGATCCGGCGCACTCGCTGCGGGACGTGTTCGCGAAGCAGTCGCCGCCGGCGAACCTGCGGGTGGAGCTGGTCGACACGCGGGCGCGGTGGCGGAAGTTCCGTGACCAGCTGGGCGACGAGATCGAGCGGGCGGTGAATGCGATCACGCCGAGCGGACTCACCGTCGCCTACGACACCGACGCGATGAAGCACCTGATCGAGGTCGCGCCACCGGGGGCGGACGAGTTGTTCGCGATCAGCCGGCTCGCCGACCTGACGGCCGACGAGTCGATCGCGGAGACGATCGTCGACACCGCGCCGACCGGGCATTTCCTGCGCCTGCTCGACCTCCCGAAAACCGCCGGCGAGTGGGTGCGCGAGTTCATGCGCATTCTGCTTCGCTACCGCGAGCTCGTCCCGGCCGGGACGCTGGGCGAAGAGTTGCTCCGCGCCTCGCGCGCGCTGCACTCGCTCGAAGCGACGCTGCATTCCGACCGTGCGTCGGTAGTCGTCGTCACGCGCCCGGAGCGCATCGTTGTCGCGGAGACGCAGCGCCTCATCGCTGATCTGCAGCACCGCGGAATCGGCGTCTCGCGCGTCATCGCGAACTACGTCACGCCTGAAACCGACTGCAAGTGCGACCGGTCGATGCGGGCCTTCGAGGAGGAGTCGCTCCGCGCGCTCGGTCCGGAGATCACGCGCGTCGAGCGCTGGGGATAAACTGAAGAGGTGGCCGTTCTCTACGTCTACGCCATCACGCGCGACGCGGTGACGCCGGAATGCGAGGCGATCGACCGGTCGCAGCACTTCGCGGCGCTTCCGGCCGAGGGTGTATGCGCCGTCTATACGCCGGTGAGCGAAGGGGAGTTCTCGCAGGAGGTCATCGACCGCCGCGCGGGCGATCTCGAGTGGCTCGGCGCCGTCGGCTACCGGCACCAGAACGTGATCGTGGAGCTGATGAAGTCGACCGCCGTCGTCCCGCTGCGCGCGTTCACGATGTTCAGCAGCGAGTCGGCGCTCCGCGAGTACCTGCTGCAGAACCGCGAGATCCTCACGAAACTGCTCGACCGACTCGACGGAAAGCAGGAGTGGACGCTCCGCGTCGAGTTCGATCCGCAGCGCTGGAGCGAGGCGCTCGCGGGACGTGTCGAATCTCTCCGCGCGCTCTCCGCCGAGATCGAGTCGGCGAGCGCAGGGAAGGCGTTTCTCCTCCGCAAGAAGCTCGACGAGGAGCGGAAGCGCGCCTCGCGCGAAGCGGAGCAGCAGGTGGTCGCCGAGATCGAGCGCGAGGTCATCGAAAAGCTCGCGTGCGACACCGTGGCCGAGTCGCGGCTCGACCGCGACGGAGCGTTCCCGCAGATCAACGTGCTGATCGACCGCGACGAGGAGTCGCGGCTCCAGGAGCTTCATACGTCACTCAACGACCGCTATGCCGCCGATGGCGTAGCGCTTGCGATCACCGGTCCCTGGCCTCCGTACACGTTCGCGCATGTCTGACGAACAAGATCTCTCGCTGCTCGAGACGCTCGATCACCTCCTCGATCGCGGCGTGGTCATTTCCGGCGAAGCGGTGATCTCGATCGGCGACGTCGATCTCCTCTACCTCGGCCTGAACATCGTGCTCGCGAACGTCGACGCGATCATCCGCACGTCGAACAAGCGATGAAGTCGCTCGTCGTCGGGATCCATCTTCGCCGTGACGACATTCACGTCGATGCCGTGGCCGCAGGCGAGCTGTGGCTCAGCGTCGTGCCGCTCGCGGACGAACAGCCGGTCGCCGATCGCGATCTCGTCCTACGCATCGCGAGAATCCGCAGCGAACTCCTCGACCGCGCGACGTTCATCGCCGTCCGCTACGGCTCCGTGATCCCGCCGCTGCCGCCGATCCGCCCCGAGTGGCACGGCGTGCTCATTGCGAACCGGGACAACGTGGAGATGACGTTGAAAGTCGCCGCCGCATCGCCGCAGCCGCGTCCGCGCCGCGAAGACTTCACCACCGGGACGGCGTATCTACGAGCCCTTCACCACGCGAGCGCCGTGGCGGATGATGCGTTCCGTGCCGCGGCGGAGCGCGCGTTCGACGCGGCCGCCACGCGCTGGCGCGCCCGCGACAACGCCTCGCTCGAGATGGCAGCGCTCGTTCCCCGCATCCGCGTCGAGGACGTCCTCGCGGCGGGCGAACAACTCAAGCGCGACTTTCCGCGCGTACCATTTCTCCTTTCCGGCCCGTGGCCGCTGGAAGTGTTTGCCGATGCTGATCAGCAATGAAGAAGAACAGCTGCGCAACGCGCTGACGTTCACCGAGTCGGTGATTCCGGAGCGCATCTCCGCCGATCCCGAGATCGTGGAGAACGGGCTCGCGAAGCTCGTCCTGTCGATCATCGAGCTGATACGCCGGCTCCTCGAAAAGCAGGCGCTCCGGCGGATGGACAACGGCACGGTCTCCGACGAGGAGATCGAGCGCCTCGGCAGCGCTCTCATGAAGCTCGAAGAGAAGATGGACGAGCTCAAGCGTGTCTTCGGTCTCTCGGATGACGACTTGAATCTCAAGCTCGGTCCCGTGAAGACGCTGTGATATTTTCCGCGCATGCCTATTGACGATCGGGGACTGCAGCGACAGCCGCAAGGGCTGGTCGACATCCTCGACAAGATCCTGGACAAGGGGCTCGTCGTGGCGGGGGACGTAAAAGTCTCGCTCGCGAACGTCGAGTTGCTGACCATCCAGCTCCGGCTCGTGATCTGTTCGATCGACAAGGCCGAGGCGATCGGAATCAACTGGTGGCGTTCGGACCGGTTCTACTCGGGCGACCGCGCACTGCAGGATTCGCAGGAATTGACCGCGCTGAAAACGCGGATCGACGAACTCGAAGAACAATTGAAATCAAAAGAGCTCCCCTCCGGGGCCAAGTCCGCAGAGAGGAAAGGCAGGTAAGCGATGGCTGTTGAACGCGCACCAGGCGGGACTTCACTGATCGATGTCCTCGACCGAATTCTCGACAAGGGCATCGTCGTCGACGCATGGGTCAGGATCTCGCTCGTCGGCATCGACCTGATCACGGTTGAAGCTCGCGTCGTCATTGCTTCGATCGATACGTACCTGAAGTATGCAGAGGCGGTCGGCATCACCTCGACCGTCGCCCGTCCCGCGCTCGGCGAGGGTGGCGAAGCGGCGGGCAATGTCTCGGCCCGTCCCGGCGCTCCGGTCACCGGACGCGGCGGGGCCGGCGCGTAGACATCCAGCGATTCACTTCTTCACCCACTCGTCGAACCAGTCGAGGGCGGTCGTGTACCAGAGCCGCGAGTTCTGCGGCTTGAGTACCCAATGGCCCTCGTCCGGAAAGATCAGCATCTTCGACGGCACGCCGCGGCGCTGCAGCGCGGTGAACAGCTGCAGCCCCTGATCGATCGGGACGCGGAAATCGAGCTCGCCGTGGACGACCAGCGTCGGCGTCTTGAAGTTCTTCACGAAATTGCTCGGCGACCACTTCTCGTACAGCTCCGGGTTGTCGTACGGATTCCCCTTGAATTCGAACTCGGGAAACCACAGCTCCTCGGTCGCGCCGTACATCGAGACCGTGTTGAAGACGCCGTCGTGTGACATCAGCGCCTTGAAACGGTCGGTGTGGCCGAGGATCCAGTCGATCATGTAGCCGCCGAACGAGGCGCCGGCCGCGCCGAGGCGCGAGCCGTCGATGTACGGCAGCGCCGCGAGCGCGTCGACGCCGTTCATGATGTCGATGTAGGCGCGGCCGCCCCAGTCGCCGGAGATCTCTTCCGTGAACTGCTGGCCGAAGCCGGTCGAGCCGCGCGGGTTCGGCATCAGGATGACGTAGCCGCGCGATGCGAAGATCTCGGGGTTCCAGCGGTACGACCACGCATCGCTCCACGCCCCTTGCGGACCGCCGTGGATCAGCACGAGCGCCGGGTACTTCTTGTTCGGATCGAAGTCGGGCGGCGTGACGAGGTGCCCTTCGATCTTCACGCCGTCCGCGCCGGTCCAGTAGAAGTCGTGCGTCAGGCCGACTTTCACGCTCGTCAGCAGCGCATCGTTCTCGTGCGTGAGGCGCTGCGACTTCGCGGTGCGTTTGTCGATCGCGTAGATCTCGGTCGGTCCGGTGATGCTGGAGCGGGCTTCGTAGAGCGTCTCGTTGTTCTTCGCGACGTCGAAATCACTGACCGAGCCGAAGCCCTCGACGATTCGGTACTTGCCGTCGAGCGTGATCTGGAAGAGCTGATCGGCGCCCTGGTACGGCGCAATGACGTAGAGCGACTTCGAGTCGGGCGCCCAGCGTGCCGCTTCGATCCAGTTCGGGAAGTCGGCCGCGAGGCGTGTCGACTGGCCGGTGGCGCGATCGTAGAGCCACAGCTCGAAGAGGTCCGACTCGTATCCGGCGCGCGATTGCGAGCGGTAGGCGATGAATTTGCCGTCGGGCGAGTACACCGGCGCCGTGTCGGCGCCGCGGCGTGTCGTGATCCGCCTCGCTTCGCCGCCCGTCATCGAGACGATGAAGACGTCGGAGTTCGTCGAGAGCTCCGGATGCTCGTCGGTGTTGCGGGCGAACGCGAGCTCCTTGCCGTCGGGCGAGACGTCGAACTCGTCGCCGCCGCCGAGGGAGAAGGGAGGAGCGTCGAAGACGCCGGGAGTGAGATCGCGCGCCGCGCCGCCGTCGAGCGGGACGTAGAGAATGTGCGAGCGCGAGGGCGACTGCCACGCGTTCCAGTGGCGATAGAGAAGGCTGGTGATGATCCGCGCGTGCGTCTTCGGCGCGGGCTCGACGTCGACGTCGCTGACGACGATGACTCCCTTGCCGTCCGGCATCCACTTCACGCTGCTGGCGCCGCCGTCGAGATTGCTGACGCGCTTTTGCGTCCCGGCGGTGACGTCGTACAGCCACACCTGCTTCGCGGCGGTGTCGCGATTCGAGACGTACGCGATCCACTTGCCGTCGGGCGACCATGCCGGCCCCTCGTCCTGCTTCGCGCCGTCCGTGATCGTGCGCGAGGCGCCGCCGGACACCGGGAGGAGGTGGATGGCGCTATGGCGCATGTTCGCCTTCATGTCGATCGTGCTCTCGTCGAACGCGATCCACCTGTTGTCGGGCGAGAGGCGCGGCGACCCGACGCGCTTGATCGCGAGGAGGTCGTCGATGCTGATCGGCGGCACCTGCGCGAATGCCGGCGCCGCGATGATGATCGAGAAAAGAACGAGTGCTGTCTTCTTCATCGGATGTACCCCAGTGACTTCAAGTTGTCGTAATACTCCTGGTCGACTTTCGTCGACGACGATTGCGTGTTCCGTGTTCCGTAGCTGGCGATGCGTGCGCCGCCGGAGCCGCCCGGCATCTCGGCGGATGCGGGGAAGCCGAGGGCGTTGAGGATGGCCGGTGCGAGGTCGAAGAGCTGCTCCTGCACGACCGGCGCGGCCGACGCCATCGCCGTGGTCGACCCGATCACCGCGTTGCCGGGCTGACGATCGCCGGGGAGTCCGACGATCAACACTTCGTACCGCGCTTTCGAGAGCGCCGAGACGATCGCCTCGATACCGTCGAGCGCGCGCACCGAGGCGGCGAGACGCGAGGAGGCGTCGAGCGGGAGGCGGTTGAGGACGACGTCGAGCGCGGGGAGATAGACGGTGACGAACCGCGGGGACTCGCGCCGCATGCTCGCCAGCAGGCGCTTCGACGCTTCCTCGTCGACGCGCACGGGATCGCCATGCGCGGCGGCGAAGATCGACTCCTGTCCGATCGAGTCGAGCGCGCCGGCGCGGAGGTTTTCGGTCGTCCACCAGTTCACGGCGATCGACGGCAATCCGCGCGCGGCGACGATCTCCCAGACGTAGTCGCGGCGGCGGACCGTCGGCGGGAGCGGCTCCCGGATTCCGAGGCGGAGCGCCGGTGCGATGGTGTGGAGCACGAAGTCGTCGCTGGAGAGCGACTGGACGACGTGCGAGCCGCCTGCGAAGCGGAGGCCCTCGATGGCGCGCACTCCGTGGATGCGCGGCGGAACGCCGGTGCCGACCGACGCCCATCGTTCGGTCGCCGACTCGCCCGGCATCGGGGGCGCCGCTGCAGCGGTCGGGAATGCGTTCACGAGGCCGGGCCGCGATTTGAAGATGTCGTACGTGAGCCCGTCGACGGCGACCAAAGCGATGCGGCGCGGCGTCGGCGTCGTCACGACCTGCAACGGCGGCTCCGGCGCCCGTTTCTCCTGCGCGGCGTACGCCGGAATGAAGAGGAGCGCCAGGAGGACCGCCGCGGCGACCGCCATCGGGAGGGTCCGCGGCTTCTGATGGATCGCGGGAACGCGCTGCAGTTCGTAGACGGAGAATGACAGGAGCGCGGCCGAGATAACGATCGTCGACATGACGAAGAAGACGACGATGAGTGCGCCGCCTACCGCGAGCTCCGGCACAGTCGGCGGCGCGTCGAACCGCGACCACCAGAACGCGAGCGGCAGCGCCAGGGCGGCCGAGGCGAGGAAGGAGATGGCGAGCAGCGCTCGGGGCGTGTCGATCGCCAGCTCGGGACGCAGCTTCATCACCAGCGCCATCACCACGATGAAGACGGCGCTCGCGACGAATGCAGTGGCGCCGTAGAGGAGCGTCATGAGGAACGTCTCACCCGCGGTCAGCGGGTGGTTGCGCGCCAGCATGATCGCTACGGGTGGAAGAGCGGCGAAAAGCGCGAGCAGGGCCGCCGCTTTCGCCGCCACGATCGTCAGCTCGGTCCAGAACGCCCGCGAGCTCCACGGGTCGAGAGCAAACCACCGCTCGATCCCGTGCGTAAGATAGCCGCGGTCGCGAAGCTGGGCGCGGAGTTGCTCCACAGACACGGCGCGAAGTGTACAGTTTGAACTGCGTTCTCGAATGGAACCCGCCTCACCGCCACCAAAACGCCACTGGTTCCCGCGAATCCTCTCCGGAGCGGTCGTCGCTGCCGGCGTAGCTTTGTTGAAGCTGAAGGCGTTGCTCCTTCTCTTCGCCGAGGGGGCGCGGTCGCTGGTCGTCAACCCGTTCGAGGGGTTCGGCGCGATGCAGTACGCGATCGCCGGCGGCTCGATGGCGATCACCATCGCCGCCTACGCCACGAAGTTCCCGATCGGGCTCGTCGTCGGATTCGTCCTGATCACGTTCATCCATGAGACCGGACACGCGCTCGTCATCCGCGCGAAGGGGCTGCGCGCGGGGTTCATGGTCTTCATCCCGTTTATCGGCGGCGCGGTGACGCTGAAGGACCAGCCGCGCTCCGCCTACGACGACGCGCAGATCGGCCTCGCCGGCCCGATCGCGGGCACCGTAGCCTCACTGGCCTGCCTGCAGATCTTCAAGTCGACCGGCAACGCGTTGTACCTCCTGATCGCGTCGGTCGGATTCATCATCAATCTCATCAACCTTCTCCCCCTCGGCCCGCTCGATGGCGGACGGATCTCCGCCGCAGTGACGAAGTGGATGTGGGCCCTCGGCTTCGGCGCAGTCGTCTACAAGACGGTCAAGCAGCCTAACCCGCTGATGATCGTCGTCCTCGTCCTGGCGGCGTTCCAGGTCTACGCCTCGATCGTCCGTGAGAAAGACGACCAGAAGTTCTACGACGTCACCCTCACCCAGCGCGCCGGCATCGCCACCGTCTACTTCGCCCTCGTCGTCTTCCTCGGCCACCAGACCTACCTGGCGCTCGACCGGCTCCACTCGCTGGCCAACGGGTGACCAAAACAAAAGCCCCGCGATCGCTGGCGCGACCGCGGGGCTGGGGTGTCGTTCAGCAGTTGATCAGTGGGGATGGCTGGAATTCGAGTTCGAGGTCTGCGAGACGCTCACCTGAACCGTGGCGGTCGTCGTGTTGCCGCTGAAGTCGGTGGCCGAGACGGTGATCGTGTACGTCCGGTCGGCGCCGCCGGTCCGCTCTGCGCGAAGCTCCAGCGTCATCGCGCCGGTGATCACGACGTCGGGCGACTGGTTCGGATTGCTGTTCGTGACGATCGGCTGATTCGCCGTGACGGAGACGATGTGGAACGTCGGGTTGGTATCGACCAGATCGGTGGCCGTACCGGTGAGCGTCACGTTGACCAGCTTGTGGTTGTCCGGCCAGATGTTCGACGGGCTGGCCGTGAGACTCGTGATCGACGGCGGCGTGGTGTCGACCACGGTGACGTGGAACGAACCGGTCGTCGTCTGGTTGAGGACGTTCGTGGCGCTGCAGTTGACCGTCGTCGTGCCGAGCGCGAACGTCGCGCCGGACGCCGGGTTGCAGATGACCGGCGCGTTTTCGTCGGCCGTGGCGGTGTAGGTGACGGCGGCGCCCGCCGGGCTGGTTGCCTCGACCGTGATGTCGGCTGGCAGCGTGAGCGTCGGCGGTCCGGTGACGACGGTGACCGTGAACGTCCCGACGCCGACATTCGCGAAGTGATCGGTGGCGGTGCACGAGACCACCGTTACGCCCGGAGCGAACGTCGAGCCGGACGCGGGGGAGCAGGAGACAAGCGGCGACGGATCGAGGTCGTCGGTCGCCGTGACGGTGTAGGTGACGGTGGTACTCGCCGTCGTGATGTCCGCCGGCAGATTCAGCACAGGCGCGGTCAGATCGGAGACGAATACCGAGAACGTCCCGACCGTCGTGCCGAAGCTGTTCGTCGCGGTGCAGTGGACGTTCGTGTCACCGAG
>DASXIH010000220.1:0-8385 GCA_036498125.1 Thermoanaerobaculia bacterium | reverse complement strand
CGAACAGATAAGCGGCGAGCATGGTGCGATTTTCGCGGATTGCCGCCGCGCGCGCGGTCACGTTGTGACGACGGCTTGGCGTAAATTGAGTCCGCTTCATACGGAGGCGGGAGGAATCGATGACGAAACAGCTCATTTGCGGGATGGCGCTCGCGCTCGGTCTCTGCGCGACGACCATGCCGGCTGCCGAGGTGACGCTCGCCGACGCGCTGAAGGTGATCCAGAGCAAGCAGTTCGTCGACCTGACGCACAGCTTCAGTCCGACGACGCCGGTTTGGCAGGGCTTCGGCCAGGCGACGATGAGCGCGGCGTGCGATCCGAAGACGCACGCGCCGTACACGATCGAGAAGGACGGATTCCGACGTCACGCCTCTCCTCGGCAAGGATCCAAACCACGCGCTGACGGTCGACGACATCGCGGCGTGGGAGAAGCTGCACGGCCGCGTACCGTCCGGCGCGTTCGCGGCGCTGCGCACCGACATGTACAAGGATTGGGACACCGATCAGCCGCGCTTCAAGCGGAGCCCTTTCCCTGCGTGGTCGCTCAAGGCGATCCAGTTCCTCTTCAACGAGCGCGGCGTCACGGCGATCGGACACGAGGCGCTGGATACCGACACGACCGACACGATGGACTCGGAGGCGTGGATCCTCAAACAGAACCACTTCCAGATCGAGGCGATGGCGAATCTCGACAAGGTGCCGGCATCGGGGGCCGTCATCGTCGTGACGTGGCCGAAGGTCGATCACGGCGTCGGGTTCCCCGCGCGGGCGTTCGCGATTCTCCCGTGACTGCAGATTGTTATGTTTTCTGTGCGTGTCGTCAGGTCCGCAGCGCGAGCGGTTAGGTCCGCAGCGCGAGTCCGTTAGGCTCGCAGTGCGAGTCCGGGGGGCTCGCAGTGCGAGTCTGTGGGGCTCGCGGCGCGAGTCCGTGGGGCTCGCGGCGCGAGTTCGTGGGACTCGCAGTGCGAGTTCGTGGGACTCGCAGCGCGAGTCCGTGGGGCTCGCAGTGCGAGTTCGTGGGACTCGCAGCGCGAGTCCGTGTGACACGCAGCGCGAGCTCGCCTGACTCGCGCTGCGGATCGAGAGGCTCGCTCAGAACAAATCGGGGATGTGCTCGAAGTGCTGCATCGCGGCGACGGTGCGGGGGGAGATGTCGCGCAGGAGCCAGGTAAGCGTCTCGATCGTCGTCTCGGGCAACGCATAACGCGTAACGAACTCGACGCCGGCTTCGTGGCTGGCGCCGGTGCGGTCGAAGAGATCGCCGACGGCGCTCTCGTTGGGGTTGATCACGGTCGCGGATCCGAGGGCGGCGGTGAAGAGGTCTTTGCGGTAGCCGTAGTGGGTGCAGGCGAGGCAGGCGACGATCGGGAGGCCGGGAGAAGGCATCTTGTCCATAGCAATGCCGACCCACTTCTCGATCTCCGCCCGCGCTTTCGTCCCCTCGCGATCCTCGGAGATCGTGTCGGCGAGGCCGGGGCACGCCTGGCTGATGATGCGTGAGGCCTCGATCCCGCGCTCCTGCAGGTGCCGCGGGTACGCACCGCTGTCGATCGTCGTCTGCGTGGCGAAGATCATCGCGATGCTGCTTGGATCTTTATGTAGCGAATCGAACAGCAGCGTGACGCCGGTTTCGATGATGCCCTTGATGGGAACCGTTGGATGCACATCGGGCAACAGCACCGAAAGCGTGTTGCAGGCGACGTAGATCCTGTCGGGGGCGTAACGCTCGGTCACATTCCGCAGAAAGCGGTCGAACGTCTCGATCTTCGCCTCGTGGTCCGGCATCGAGTTGTAGCCGTAGTCATTCGCGGGAGCGGCGTTCGCGAAAATCAGCTGCACCGGTTCGGTGAAGCCCTGCTCGCGCACGAAGCGCTCCGCATACGCGACGACCGAGACGCCGCCGACGCCCGAGTCAGTGATCAGAATCCGCATCGATCTCGAACTTCCCGGTCATCAGGTCGAGCAGGATCGGCACGTGCCGGTCCTTGAGGGTATAGAGCGAGGCGTCCTCGAGCTCCAGCGTCACGAGATTCAACCCGCGTTCCGAGGCCCACGTCCCCATCGAGCCAGGCGTGGGATAGCCGATCTCGGTGAGGAACGGCAGCGTGCAGCGTTCACTGAGCTGCCGGCCGAGGTGCGAGGCGCCGGAGTCGTCGACACAGGCGAGGGCGGAGTGGAGCGTCACGACCGCGCGGGGCTGCAGTTTGTCGATGAGTGCGAGCAATGCCTTCGTCTCCGGCTCCGATGAAGGCTCCGAACCGGGCGAAAGCGCGATGTCGCGCGCGTCGTTCGCGCGGCTCTTGTAGAAGACCGAATCGGGCTTCCAGTTCGACGTCGGAAAGTTGCGATTCAGATCGACGCCATTCGCGTTGCCGCGCGTGCCGCGCAACATGCCGTCGGGATTCCCGCAGAGGATGACCGCCGCTTTCAGCTCCCCCGCCGGCAGCGTTCGCAACGCCTCGGAGACAACGACGGTCGTCTCCGCCTCGTCCCCATGAATCGACGCGAGGATCAGCACCTCGGCGCTTCCGGCATCGGGCAGGTAGACGGTGAGCGGAATGCCGTCGACCGAGGAGCCGTACGTCTGATGCGCATGCCGGATGACGCCGCGGTCGTGGCGCGGGACCACATTCATGGCTGAAGGTGTATCACGACGCCGCGACGGCGGCGTCGGTCCGCTGCGTGCGGCGGCGCTCCGCCTCGACGCGATTGCGGCCGTTGCGTTTCGCGCGGTAGAGCGCCTGGTCGGCGGCGCGGATCATCTCAGCGGCGGAGTTGAACTGCGTGTGCTCGAGGCTCGCCGCGCCGACGCTCACGGTCACGGGGAGCGCCTCGCCGCCGGCGATCGGCACGGGCGACGAAGCGATCGACGCGCGCAGCTTCTCGCCGAACGTCACCGCGTCGCCGAGCTGCGTCTCGGGCAGAATCACGACGAATTCCTCGCCGCCGTAGCGCGCCAGGTAATCGGACGACCGCACCGAATGCATGAATCGGTTCGCGAGCTCGGCGAGCACCGTGTCGCCCGCCTGATGGCCGAAGCAGTCGTTGACCTTCTTGAAGTTGTCGACGTCGATGATCGCGACCGAGAGCGGCCGCTTGTACCGGCGGGAGTGATCGAACGCCCGCGTGACGGTCCTGCGGAAGTGGCGGCGGTTGAACACACCCGTCAGATCGTCGCGGCCGGAGAGCTCTTCGAGCTGCCGCGCCATCTCGAGGAGCTCCTGCTGCATCGCGACGACGCGCCGGCTCGCATTGACCCGCGCCAGCACCTCGGTCGGATGGAACGGCTTCGTGATGTAGTCGTCCGCGCCGAGGTTCAGCGCCTCCACGCGCGCATCGAGCGAGTCGTAGCCGCTCAGCATGATCACCTGCCGCGCGTCGAATCGCGACTCCGCCTTCACGCGCCGGCAGATCTCGATGCCGTCGGAGTCGGGCAAGCCGCGGTCGAGCAGACAGATATCCCACGGCTCATGCTCGAGAACGTCGAGGCCCTCGGCCGCGGTCGAGCACGCCGTGACGGCCATGCCGTGGTCGGTGAGGATCTTCTTCAGCAGCCGTACGATTGCCGGATCGTCATCGATGAGAACGATGCGGCATGGCGTGCTCGACCGCTCTTCCGCGGTGCGACGGCGCCGCGCGAGCGTATCTTCACCAATGTCTTCGAGGGGGGACGGTATGATCTCCAAGCGGTACACTGAATAACCATTCAGTGGCCTCTCCGCATTTCCATTTGTGGTGTTGAGGTGCATGGTTTAATCGCGCGAATGCGCCGACTGCTGATCGTTCTGCTCTTCACCTTGCCGCTCTACGCACAGAACGCCGAGGTCACGAAGCTTCACGCGCTGTTCGATCGCGCGTGGGAGACGTCGCTGCGGGAGAGTCCGCTCTTCGCGACCTCGGTCGGACGGCACGAGTACGACGACCGGATGCCGTCGGTGACGCCGGCCGACCTCGCGCGGCGCAACGGAGTGCGGAAGCAGGAGCTGGCGGATCTGAAGCAGATCGACCGGACCAAGCTGCCTGCGAACGAGGTCGTCAATTACGACATGTTCCAGCGGCAGCTCGACGAGTCGATCGAAGGATACGAGCTCGGCGACTACGAGATGCCGATCAACGCCGACTCCGGGTTCCACAGCGGCTTCTCGCGCCTGCCGGAGGAGATGCCTCTTGGAACGGTGAAGGAATACGAGAACTACATCAGCCGGCTGCGACAGTGGCCGCGGTACGTCCACGAAGAGATCGAGCTGATGCGGATGGGCATCAAGCGCGGCTTCACGGTGCCGCGCGCCACACTCACCGGATATGACAAGTCGATGTCAGCGCATGTGGTCGACGACGTCACGAAGAGCGTCTTCTGGAAGCCGTTCGAGAAGTTCCCCTCGACGATTCCCGCCGATCAACGCGAGCGGCTCCGCGAGGAGGGACGCAAGGCGATCATGGAGTCCGCGGTCGCCGGCTACCGCGATCTCCTCAACTTCTTCGACAACGAGTACCTCCCGAACACGCGGACGACGCTCGGCGCGTACGACCTCCCGAACGGCCGCGCGTACTACCAGTTCAAGATCCGCGAGTACACGACGACGGACCTGACGCCCGACCAGATCCATGAGATCGGACTGAAGGAGGTCGACCGCATCTCCGCCGAGATGAACGAGGTGATGAAGCAGGCCGGCTTCCAGGGCGACATGCCGGCGTTCCTCCACTTCCTCCGCACCGATCCGCAGTTCTACGCGAAGACTCCGTACGAGCTGCTGGCGCGCGCGTCGTTCATCGCGAAGAAGATCGACGGCAAGCTGCCGTCGTTGTTCGGCAAGCTGCCGCGCCTCCCCTACACCGTCGAGCCGGTGCCGGCGGACATCGCGCCGAAGTACACGAGCGGCCGCTACGTCGGCGCGCCGGAGGGAAGCACGAAGCCGGGCATCTACTGGGTGAACACCTACGCGCTGGACAGCCGGCCGCTCTACAACCTCGAGGCGCTCACGCTGCACGAGGCGGTGCCGGGGCATCACCTCCAGATCTCGCTCAGCCGCGAAATCCAGGACGTCCCGAGCTTCCGCCGCTTCACGTACATCTCGGCGTTCGGCGAAGGGTGGGGCCTCTATTGCGAGTGGCTCGGCAAGGAAGCCGGCATCTACGACTCCCCCTACTCGGACTTCGGCCGCCTCGGTTACGAGATGTGGCGCGCCTGCCGTCTCGTCGTCGATACCGGGATCCACGCGAAGGGTTGGACGCGGCAGCAGGCGATCGACTACATGGCGGCGCGCACGTCGCTGCCGCTGCATGAGGTCGAGACGGAGGTCGACCGCTACATCTCGTGGCCGGCGCAGGCGCTGTCGTACAAGCTCGGCGAGTTGAAGATCAAGGAGCTGCGCCACCGCGCCGAGCAGGCACTCGGCACGCGCTTCGACGTCCGCGCTTTCCACGACACGGTCCTCGGCTCCGGCGCCGTTCCGCTCGACGTGCTCGAGACGAATGTGAACCGGTGGATCGAGGAGCAGAAAACCGTGTCGCAGAAATGATCAGGAAGAGCAGGAGCGCGTCGTCCGAAAGCGCGATCTTCTTCGCGCTGGCGGCGGGGCTTCTGCTCACCGCGACGATCGTGAGCGGCGGCGCCGAGCGCTTCCGCCTCGCGAAGGAAGTGGTTTTCCGCGGCGAGGCGATCGTGCTGGTGGCGCTCTTCGCGTTCTGGGCGACGTCGGCAAATCGGACGTGGAAGTTCACGTGGCGGAAGGAGTACCTCCTGGCGCTCGCGATCGTCGCGTGGGCGGCGATCACCACGCTCACCTCGACGAACCGCGTGCTCAGCATCGATCCGCTGATCACCGTCGTCGCGGCGGCGATCATTTTCTTCGCGAGCTCGCTCGCGGCACGCCCGCGGCTCCTCGACGTCGTGATGGCGGCCTGCGGCATCAATGCGGTCGCTGTCATCCTGCAGGAGGCGAAGCTCTGGGTCCCGTTTCCGCCGGCTCCGGGACAAGGGACGCACTACAGCAGCGTCGGACTGCTGGGGAACGCGAATGACGTCGGCACTTATCTCGCCGCACCGGCCGTCGTCGCCGTTGCCGTCGCCGTCACGTCCGCCGGCAAACGGCGCTGGATCTACGCGGCGATCGCGCTCCTGCTCGCCGGCGGCATCATCGCGAGCGCGACGCGGACGGCCGTCGTGGCGATGGTCGCGGGTCTCGTCGTCTTCGGACTGGTGCACTCGCGCCGCGCCGCGGTGATCGTCCTCGCGGCGCTGGTCATTTTCGCGTTCGTCGTCCTCTCCCCGGCGACGACGCTCGGACGCGAAATGCGGGACCTCGGTCACGCCGCCGTCAACCGCGACCTGCAGACGCTCTTCTCAGAACGGCTCGTCCCGTTCCTCACCGCGATCGACATGACGCGCGATCACCCGCTGATCGGCGTCGGCCCGGGATGCTTCAAGTACCACTACATGCCGTACCGCGTCGCCCTCTTCGGCCGCTATCCCGACGCCTGGACGAAGGGATATCCGATGAACTGGGGCGAGGTGCACAACGACCATCTGCAGGTCGCCGCCGAGACGGGGCTGCCCGGCTACGCCCTCTTCCTCGCCGCGATCGCGCTCTGCGCCGGCCGGAAGAAGAGCGCCTTCCGTTGGCCGCTGGCCGCCGTCATCTTCGTGCTCACGCTCGCGCAGTTCCCGCTGGAGCTCGCGGCGCCGCGGCTGGTGCTGTTGACCCTCGGCGCGCTTGCGCTGGACGAGTCGTCAGTCCTCGGTCCTCGGTCCTCGGTTGTCGTGCGGGACCGAGGACTGAGGACCGAGGACCGAGGACTGGCCACCGTCATCCGAGTCGCGGCGATCGCATTCGCGGCGTTCGCGGGGTACTTCCTCTGTGTATTGCCGTATCGCGCGAACATCGCGCTCGCCACGATCACGCAGCGCACGTTGAACGCGCAGAATGTCGATCCGATCTCGGCGGCGCCCGTCGCGCGGGCGAACCTTCACGACCTGGCGGCGATCAGCACGCCCGAAAAGCTGAATCCGACGTGGTACCTGCTCTACGGCACGAACTGCGAGATCCTCGGCAGCAAGGCCGAAGCCGCAGGCATCTACTCGCGCGCGCTGGAGATCGATCAGCGTCCCGAGATCTACTTCAACCGCGCCATGGTCCGGCTGCAGCTCGGCCGGATCGATGACGCGGTCAACGACCTCGCGACCGCGGCGCGATTCAATCCGTTCGTCCTCTACGAGCTGAGCGGCGACCTGCGCGACCGCGTCGAGAAGGCGTCCCGCGTTCGCTGATGCGCGTCCTCCGGATCATCGCGCGGCTGAACGTGGGTGGGCCCGCGAAGCATGTCGTCTGGCTGCACGAGGGTCTGGCGAAGCAGGGACACGAGTGCCTCCTCGTGACCGGCACCGTCCCACCCGGCGAGGACGACATGACCGGATTCGCGACGTCGCACGGCGTGACGCCGATCGTGATCCCGACGATGAGCCGCGAGCTGTCGCTCGGCGACGCGGTCACGATCTGGCGGCTGTGGCGGCTGATGCGCGAGTTCCGGCCCGACGTCGTGCACACGCACACCGCGAAGGCCGGAGCGGTCGGGCGGATCGCAGGGCTCTTCTACCGGCGCGCGAAGTACGTGCACACGTACCACGGCCACGTCTTTCACAGCTACTACGGCAGCTGGAAGACGCGCTTCTTTCTCGCGATCGAGCGGATGCTGGCGCGGCTGAACACGGATCGCATCGTGGTGCTGAGCGAGCAGCAGTTGCACGAAATCCGCGACGAGTTCCGCGTCGGATCGGCGGAGCAGTTCCGGATCGTGCCGCTGGGGATCGACCTCCAGGAGCTCAGAGCGCGCGGCAATAGCCGCGGCGGATTGGTTGTCGGCATCGTCGGCCGCATCGCGCCGATCAAGAACCACGAGATGTTCCTGCGCGTCGCCGAGCGGCTCAGCGGACGTGCGCGGTTCGTCGTCTATGGCGACGGAGCGGAGCGCCAAACCCTGGAGCGCCGCGCGAAAAATGTCGAATTTGCCGGAACGCTCGCCGCGCGCGACGTCTACGACTCACTCGACATCGTGGCGCTGACGTCGCGCAACGAAGGAACGCCGCTGGCGCTCATCGAGGCGATGGCGTGCGGGAAGCCGGTGATCAGCACGGCGGTCGGCGGCGTCGTCGATCTGCTCGGGGAAGTCGTCGAACGCCGCGACGGTTTCGACATCCGCGAGCGCGGTCTGAGCTCGGCATCGGAGGACGACGCCGGATTCGCTGCGGGCCTCGCGTTTCTGCTCGAAGACGAAGTGCTGCGACGCAAACTTGGCGAGCGCGGCGTTACATATATCGAAAATAGACACTCCAAAGAGCGGCTCGTCGCCGATATACTGTCGCTCTACTCCGAGATCCTTTCATGAGAA
>DASXIH010000219.1:0-4131 GCA_036498125.1 Thermoanaerobaculia bacterium | reverse complement strand
GCAACATCGCGCACGAGTGGGAAGCCGCATCGCCCCTCCAAAGGGGAGCGGACGTCTCGTCCGCTCAGGCCGCGCGCCAGCGCGGCTAACGCCGCGCATGAGATGAGCTCGCGCGCTTTGAGCGGCGGGACCTTCGGCTCACCATCCTCGAGAAGCATTTGAATCACCTCACGCAGATTGCCGTTCAACTCGTCGAGCGTGTCTCCCTGCGAGTGAGCACCCGGAAAACCCGGAATGAAGCCCACATAGAGCCCGGTGTCCGGACACTTCTCGACCACCGCGGTAAAGGTCTTCATCGTGTTCATTGTATGCCGCACGTCCGGAACCTCGCCATGACGAGCGAGATAATGAAGCGATGAAGTGGTACGGCGTGAAGACGCTCTTCCGCACGCGGGCGGTGGGCCGCCCCCGAGCGACGGACCGTTACTTCGATCCGCGCATGACGCTCGTGGAAGAGCGCGTCGTCGTCTACCGCGCCCGGTCGTTCGACGATGCAATCGTGAAGGCCGAAAAGGACGCGCATGCCTATGCGAAGACGACGCATGAGAACCCGTACGGCCAGACCGTCCGGATGACATGCCTCGGCTGCTTTGACGCTTACGAGCTCGTCGATCCGCTCAGCTGTGAATCCGGCTTCGAGGTCTATTCGCGCACGGAGGTCGTTCCAACCACCGAAACCGACGCCGCCGTTCGCCGGCGACTCCTCGGCCACGAGACCGAAGCCCAGACAAAGCGCCGTCGCAACGTCCTGAACGCCGAAGCCTCCGGAAGCCTCTGGCGCCAGTAAGTAGGAGTCGCGCTTCGTGACCATGCGAGGCCACGAGACGTCACCTCTTCGTGCAGACCATCACCAGCCCGCGCCTACTGTTACGAAAGCCGTCCTCTTCCTTCTTCTCGGCGTCGTCGCAGCAGCCATCCTGATTGCCGAAGCGCCGCACCTCTCCGCCCTTCTCCTGCTTGCGGTAACCGTCTGGGCCTTAGCACGTGCGTACTATTGCGCGTTTTATGTCATCGAGCACTACATCGACGGCTCATACAAGTTCGCAGGGATCTGGTCGGCGGTCGTATTTCTCGCGCGGCGAGTGAATCGATGATTGACCGCACTACTCCGCCCGCCCCTCCACGTACGCCATCGGGATCGTGAGCGTCAGCTCGCCGCGGCGATCGAGTTCGGTCTGCAGACGGTCGAACACCGGGGAGTCATCTGCCACCGCCTTCCATCCGTCGAGGAAGCCGAGCTTGATGAAGTGGTGATTCAGCAGCGCGGTGCCGTTTGCGAAGCGCATGACCGATTCGCGTTCGTGGACGGCGTGCACGGAGAACCCGGCGGAGCTCAGGAGCGACTTGACGCCCGAGACGGTCGCGCGATGTTCGACGTGCTCGCGCAACCGCGTGCGTCCCGCGACATCGAGCACCGAGGCGAAGACGTCGTAGAGCTCGCGCATGTGTCCCTGCAGATTCGTCGTCAGCGCGATCGTGGCGCCTGGCTTCGCGACACGGCGGCATTCGCGGAGCGTAGCCTCGCGGTCGTCGAAGTTGTTGATACCGAGGTTCGAGACGATGAGATCGAACGTCGCAGGAGGGAAGGGGAGCGAGACGGCGCTGCACTCGTGCAGCGTCACGTTCGGCGTCTTCCGGACGCGCACCTTTTCGCGCACGCGAGCCAGACCGGCGCTCCACAGGTCGACGCCATGGACCTGCGCAGACGGCCCCAGGCGCTCGGCGAGCTCGATCAGCGGGAAGCCCGTGCCGCAGCCTACGTCGAGCGCGGTGCGGACGCCCGCGAACGGGACGAACTCGAGCAGCATCAGCCCGAACATCGCCGACCAGAGCGGCAGCTCGTCGTAGACGTTCACGATTTCCGGCGAGCTGAAATCGGCGACGAAGTCGAGGTACCCGAGGTCGTTCATGCCGTTGCGAAGTTGTGCCGCCATGCGACCGATTGTATGGGGCGTCTCCGCGAGGGCGAAGGCGTCGCGGAAGAGGGACAAGCGTTACGTGGCCGCTCTCGGCTGACTTGGCCGCTGAGGGAGGCGGCACCTGGCCGAAGCCGCCGGCCCGCCGCAATGGCGCTAGCATGGCGCCATGAGCACGACGCCGTGGAGGCCGAGCCGGCCGGTCGCGTACCTTCTCGGCCTGCTCAGCATCTGGCCGCCGATCTACTTCGTCTTCTTCATCGGCTTCATGGGCTACTTGTTCGTGGCAAGGGCAAATCACGGCTTCGGGGCGTTCGGATACATCTTCGTCTTTCACCTCGGAACGATGTTGCTCGGGTTCGCGTTGACGGCGGTCTACCTCATCCACGCATTCCGAAACGATCAACTGGCGCAGGACCGGCGCATCCTCTGGGTGATCGTGCTGCTCCTCTTCGGCTTCTTCGCCGACCCGGTGTACTGGTGGCTGTACGTGAGGCCGCGCGAGACGCTCGTCACATGATCATGATTTTGGAGGGGCGGATGCCCTCATCCGCCCGGCGCGGCGTCAGCCGCGCTATCGCGCGACGGCAAACGGACCTACCGCATGGCAAGAAGTGACCGCCTCTACCTCGCCATCTACGTCTTCGTCCTCGCGCCAATCGGGGCGGTGGTGGCGGTCTGCGCGATGTTGCTCTTCGGCGTGAAGCCGCGCAGCGTCTTCGCGGTGGGGTTCGCGATCAAGTCAGCCCTCGGGCCGCACGTGTCGAACGCCGCCGGCGTCGCCGGGACGGTCGCGATCTGGTGGGTGGCGATCGTCATCGTCGGATTACTTTGGGAGCGAGTCAGACACCGGCGCTGGAATTGACCTATGAACAAAACGAAGGTTGCACTGGGAATCGCGACGCTCTTACAGCTGCTCCTCGCTTTCACGGCGCTTGCACTCGTTCCTCCTGCACCGGAGCCAGTTCTCATACCGGTCGCCGTGTCCCACGCAGTCGATTCGAGGGGATTCGCATGGACGTCTGACGTCTCATTCCTATTCACCGGTGAGGCGCCGACTGTCGTACTGGTTGGCGTTCGCGGGACGCCGCTCAGGATCGAGGCCGGCGGGCGGGGTTCGATTCCAATCTCCGATGAAGCCGGCATTCATGGCTTGATTCTGTATGTTCCGCCGGCCGACGTCCGATCGTTGTTCGTAACGTCTCATGTCTATCGGGCTGACGCACCTGTTTCGGGAGCTGTGATTCCCCTTGTCCGTCGCTCCGATCTCGTGCCCAAGAAGCCGGTGAACCTCTTGAGCGTGCCCGTTTCGCCCACGACCCGCACTCTGGTGAGGATCTACGATATGTCGTTGTCCGGCGACACCGATGTACTCGTCAACACTTACTTGGTGGGCGGAGACTTGGCCGTCACGGTTGTCTTTCCCGCGAGATAGCTCCGATGCCGTCACTTGGCGCGCTCGGCGACTCGCGCGCTGACGCCGTCCTGCCGCGCCTGCGCGACGATCGCGCGCAGCGTTTCTCGCGCGTGGTTGCGGTACTGGATGTCGAGCCGTTCGATGATCCGGATGAGGTCGCGCAGGTCGACGTCGACGTCCAGCATTCCGCGGACCTCGCCGATGCCGCGAAGGATCTCGTCACTCTGCACGAACACCGCGTCGCAGATGTCGATCACCGACTCGGTATCCGGGAGGATCTTCCCGTTCTCCCAGCGCGAGAGCTGCGAGGGGGTGACGCCGAGGCGCTCGGCGAACTCCTTCTGGCTCCATCCGTTGCGGATGCGGATGCGCCGCAGGCGCGCGCCGATTTCGGCCGCGAGAGACTGCTCTTTCTTTCGACTCATTTCCCCAGTACTGCGAATCGACCGTGTATGGCTACTACGACATCGGGACGAACTGCCCCTGCGCGTCGCCGTCGCGCAGTAGATCGTGAACGTATCGGGCGTGCTGCGGCGTCGCGAGACCTCGCGCCACCGATTCACGCAGGAACCCCAGCGCCTCCAACGCGCTGCGGCTCATCCCCGCCTTGGTGCAGCGGTCGACGAGCATGCGGCAGAGCGGCTGCACCTCTTCGGGTTTCTCCGCGACCAGGAGCGCCTCGGCGAGCCGCAGAGCGGTCGTCGTCGCGAAGAACGCCATCCCGAGGGCTTCGAGCTCGTTCCACGCGTCGCGGAGCGCGTCGATCGCCTCGCCGGTGTGTCCGGCGAGCAGAAGCAG
>DASXIH010000218.1:0-4093 GCA_036498125.1 Thermoanaerobaculia bacterium | reverse complement strand
CCCTCCCCATCCTCGGGAAGATGTTCTTGAACGGAAATGCGTGCATCTCCTCGGAGAACGACGCGCACGCGTCCTCGACGAACACTTGCTCGTAGCCGCGCTCGTATGCGTCGCGCGCCGTCGACTCGACTCCCATGTTCGTCGCGATCCCGCCGAGGACGATCGTCCGGATGTTCCGGCGCCGGAGCTCCAGATCGAGCGCGGTGCCGTAGAACGCGCCCCAATTGCGCTTCCTGATGATGACGTCCTGAGGATCGCTGCCGAGCTCCGGCACGATCTCCGACCACTCGGGAGGCACCGGCGTGGCCGGCGTCGGCGAATCCGCGGCTGGATCCAGGCGGTCCGAAAAGTCGGGCGCGAACTTGACGTGCACGAGCACGACGAGCGATCCCGCCTCGCGAAACCGCTTCGCCAGCCGCGCCGCCTGCTCGACGACCTGCGCCGCGGTGTACGGCTTCGTATCGCGCGCCACGATTCCGCGCTGCAGGTCGATCAGAACCAGCGCCGTCGTCTTCGGGTCAATTGAGAACTGCGTCGATGCCATACGCGATCTCCTTCTCGGCGACGTCGCTCACGATCTCGCACGCGCCGATGGCACTCGGGAGCACCATGACGCGCGCGCTCCCGGTGTTCTTCTTGTCGTGCTCCGTCGCGGCGAGAATCGCGTGCGCGTCGATGCCGCGGGGAACGCGACGTGGTGCGAGTGCAAGAATCGCGCGTTCGATGCGGCCGCTGAGCTCGCGCGACAGAATGCCGCGCTGCACCGCAATCGCGTTCGCGCCGATCATCCCCCACGCCACCGCCTCGCCGTGCGTGATCCCTTCGTAATTCATGGCGTTCTCGATGCCGTGCGCGATGGTGTGGCCGTAGTTGAGGAGGCGCCGTAAGTCGGCTTCACGCTCGTCGGCATCGACGATGTTCACCTTCACCAGGATCGCCCGCACGATCAGTTCGTCGAGCTCGTCGACCGGCTTTTCAAACATCTCGAACAGCGTCGGATCGCCGATCACGCCGCCTTTGAGCGCCTCGTACAGCCCGCTCACCCGCTCCCGCTCCGAAAGCGAATGCAGCACCGCGGGATCGATGACCACCGCCCGCGGCGGATGGAACGCGCCGATGAGGTTCTTTCCGCGCGCATGGTTCACCGCGGTCTTCCCGCCGATCGAGCTGTCGATCTGCGCCAGGAGCGTTGTCGGGACATGCACGAGGTCGATCCCACGCAGAAAAATCGCAGCGGCAAATCCGGCAGTGTCGCCGATCATCCCGCCGCCGACCGTGACCAGCATCGAGTCGCGTTTGGCGCCGCGATCGAGCAGCCGCGTCACGATCTTGTTGGCAGTCGTGAGCGTCTTCCGCGACTCCCCTTCTTCGACCGTGATGACGTCCGCCACCGGCTCGAACGACGCCGCCACCCGGTCGCCGAAGGCCTCACGCAACGCCGTCGACGTCACGACGAAGACCTTCCCACGCGCGCGTACCAGCGCCCCGGTGCGATCGATCAGATCGCGGCCGACGTGAATCGGATACTGCTTCGTCTCGATGATCACGGCTTCGTGCGCAACGCGATCCCGAGCTCGGCGAGCTGGCGATCGTCGACGGGCGACGGGGCGTCGCTCATCAGGTCCTGCGCGCGGGCGGTCTTCGGGTACGCGATTACGTCGCGGAGCGATTCGCCGCGCGCCATCAGCATCACGATGCGGTCGAGGCCGAGGGCCACGCCGCCGTGCGGTGGCGCGCCGTAACGGAACGCCTCGAGCAGATGGCCGAAGCGGGACTGCGCGTCCTCGTCGCTGATTCCGAGAGCGCGGAACATCCGCGACTGAATCTCGGGCCGGTTGATCCGGATCGATCCGCCGCCGAGCTCGAGGCCGTTCATGACCACGTCATACGCGCGCGCGTACGTGTTCCCCTGGTCGTTCTCCAGCTTGTCGACGTCCTCGACCGCCGGCGACGTGAACGGATGGTGTCGCGCGAAATAGCGCTGCGTCTCTTCGTCCCACTCGAAGAGCGGGAAGTTCGTGACCCAGAGGAAGTCAAAGCGCTCCGCGGGGACGAGCTTCTCCTCGTTCGCGATCTTGAGACGCAGCTCGCCGAGGACTTCGGCGCTCCCCCACTTCGTACCGGCGACGAGGAGCGCGAGATCATTCTCATTCGCGCCGAGGGCGTTGCGGAACACGTTCGGATCGGTGATGAACTTCTTGATCGAAGACGACCCTTGCGCGTCGAACTTGATCCACGCCGGCGTGCCTCCGCGTGACTTCGCCGCCGCGACGATGTCGTCGAGGCGCTTGCGCGAAAACGAGGCGCCGCCGGGCACGACGATCGCGCGCACCGCCTGCGCGTTCTGGAACTGATCGAACTCGATCGTCTGCGCCACCTGCGTGATGTCGACCAGTTCCAGCCCGAACCGCGTATCCGGACGGTCGATCCCGAAGCGACTCATCGCCTCGTTCCATGTGATCCGCGGGAACTTCGCCGGCGGATGGATGTTCGCGATCGGGAAGACCTCGGCGAACATCCGCTCGATCAGGTCGTAGACGAATTCCTCGTCGATGAACGACGCCTCGATGTCGACCTGCGTGAACTCCGGCTGCCGGTCGCGGCGCAGGTCCTCGTCGCGGAAGCAGCGCGCGATCTGGAAATAGCGCTCCAGCCCCGCCACCATGCAGAGCTGCTTGAAGATCTGCGGCGACTGCGGGAGCGCGTAGAAGTTTCCGTTATGCACGCGGCTGGGCACGAGGTAGTCGCGCGCCCCTTCGGGCGTCGACTTCGTCAGCATCGGCGTCTCGATCTCGAGGAAGCCGTTGCGGTTCATGAAGTCGCGGACGGCGAATGCCACTTTGTGCCGCAGGATCAGGTTGCCCGTGAGCGTTGGCCGGCGCAGGTCGAGGTAGCGGTACTTGAGCCGCAGCTCCTCGGCCGCGTCAGTCTCGTCTTCGATCGGAAACGGCGGCGGCGCCGACTTGCTCAGCACTTCGATCTTCGTCGCCACGAGTTCGACGTCGCCCGTCGCGATCTTCGCATTCCGCTGTGCCTCGGCGCGCATCTCGATCTTGCCGTCGATCTGCACGACGAACTCCGACCGCAGCTCCTTCGCGATCGCGATCAGCTCATCGCCGGCGCCGCGCTCGCGATCGACGACGACCTGGCAGATGCCACTACGGTCGCGCACGTCGACGAAGATCAGCTCTCCGAAGTCGCGCTGCTTCTGCACCCAACCTTTGAGGGTGACCGACTCGCCCGCATTCGCGGCGCGCAGCGTTCCGGCAAATTGGCGGGTCATCCGCGGAGGTACTTGTCCTTGTATTCGACGTAATGGCGCCACGAGAACTCGAGGCGCTCGACTTCTTCGTCGGTCAGGTCGCGCTTCACGCGCGCGGGGACGCCGATCGCCAGTGTCCGCGGCGGGATGTGCATCCCCTCGGAGACGAGCGCTCCGGCACCGACCAGCGCCGACTCGCCGACGACCGCGCCGTCGAGGATCCGCGAGCCCATCCCTATCAGCGCGCCGCGCTTCACCGTGCAGCCGTGCACGATCGCGGCGTGGCCGATCGTCACCTCTTCCGCGATGATCGTCGGATGCGTTCCGGTCGTGACGTGGAGAACGGTGTTGTCCTGGATGTTCGTCCGCGAACCGATCCGGATGAGATGCATGTCGCCGCGGAGCACCGCTCCGAACCAGATCGACACGTCGTTTCCGATCTCCACGTCCCCGATCACGCGCGCGGTGTCCGCGATGAATACCCCGTCGCCGAGGCGCGGTTTCTTCCCATCAAACTGCACGACACCCATGGCGGGCGACTCTAGCACAGGGCTTGACGCCTCCCGCACGCATGGATAGCATGCGCCACTTCCACTATTCAGTATGTACGGAGGCGGGCACCTCGCCTTGCGCCGGGAGAGAGAATGAAGGTCATTGCGAAACTCGCGTTAGGGCTCCTGCTATTCGCGGCTCTACCGGCGTCTGCCGGACTCACCGTCTCGATGAGCAGCGATGGCAACACCATCAACGTCAGCGTCAGCGGCGACAGCACGGCGTACGAGTGCGTCAGTGTGTCGCTCGACAACCCGTCACTCCCGGGCGGCTTCTGCA
>DASXIH010000217.1:0-4104 GCA_036498125.1 Thermoanaerobaculia bacterium | reverse complement strand
AGCCCGTCCCGGGCGGGCTGAAGCCCGCCCTACGTCGCGCGCCAGAAACTCCGTCGCGCGAGGCTCCCCCGCCATCCAATCCAGCACGAACCGGTTCATGCCGGGATACGCGGTGAGGGGGAAGCGAATACATCCCGATTCGTTCATGGCGTCTTCGTTCCCACCAGAATGAGTCTCGGCGAGGTGGCGGCGAACGGGTTCCCGTCGAAGTCGCCGAATGCGGAACGGATCGAAAATTTGCACGCCGCAAACATCTTCGATATCTCGCTCAGCTCATAGCCCTGCACGCGTTCCAGGTAGCGCTTTTGACCGATTGTTATCCGTTTGTTGAACGAGCGGTCGGAAGAATCGAACCAGCGCTCGATCCGGACCTCGCCGAGCGGCGTCGACCGCTGCTCGCGCTGCACGAGTTTCTCCAGCTCGCGATGCACGTTCAGATAGTCGAACAGGAACACCGCGCCCGGCTCGAGCACGCGCGCCATCTCCTCGACGACCTGCAGATTCTCCTCCTCGGACGCGAAGTATCCGAAGCTCGTGAAGAAGTTGACGAGCGCCGCGAAGCTGCCGTTGCTGAACGGGAGCTGCCGCATGTCGGCACGCGCGACCGGCATCCCGCCGTACTCCTGGCGTCCCGTCCGCAGCAGCGTGAACGACAGATCGCATCCGATCGCGTGATATCCGCAGGCGCCCAGCTCCGTCACGTGGCGTCCCATGCCGCACGCGAGATCGAGCACCGACCCGCGGACCTCGCCGCACTGCTCGCGAAAAAACGCGACCTGCCGCCGCGCCTCCTCCTCGTCGCGATGCGAATAGAGCTCGAGATACTCCTCGCCGAACCACTCCCGGTACCACGTCATGTGCGGCGGGAGTCTATTACCGCAGCACGCGCACGCCGCCGTCGCCGGCGACTTTCAGGACGTGACCGCGGATGAAGCCGAGGAGCACGGGGCCGTGCTGGCGCGAGTCGTACGAGTGGCTGCGGTTGTCCCCCATGAGAAAGTACTCGGCGGCCTTCAGCGTCACAGGGCCGAAGTCTTCCGGCGGCCTGTCCGGATCGTAGTGCGCGCCGAGGTCGCCGATCTCTTTCCCGTTGACGAACAGCTTGTTCTTCCGGAACTCGATCACCTCGAACGGGAGGCCGACGACGCGTTTGACCGTCACGACGTCCGGCTTGTCGGGTGCGCGGTACGCGACGACCTCTCCGCGCTGCGGCCCTCGCAGCATGTACGCCTCCTCGTCGACCAGGATCCGCTCTTTCGCGTGGATCGCCGGCTCCATCGAGTCGCCGTTGATGCCGTAGACGCGGAGTCCTTCCGTGCTCTCGTTCTTCTTCGCGAAGACGAGGAGCAGCAGCGCCACGGCGAGGAGCGCGCGTTTCATCTCACAGCTCTTTGAGCCTCTGCGTCAGCTCGCGCTCGTGATCGCGGGCCGCGGCGAGCGCCTTCTCCAACGACAAAACCACATGCCGCGCGCCAGCGAGCAGCTCTTCGAGTCCACTGCGCTCGGCGAACGGGTCGTCCTCTGCCGCCGCGATCGGTTCCACGACGGCAACAGCGCCGAACGGATCCTCTTCCACCTCCATCGGCGCGGGAGCTGCGAAGGCGCTCTCGAATACGGCAGGCGTCATCGGCTGCGGCGGAGGCGGGGCCGGCGTGTTGGTCGCCGTCTTCATCGACAGCTTCGGCGTCCCTGCCGACATGCTCGTGACGCCGGCCTTCGCCGTCATGTCGGGCGCAGCGAGCTCGGGCGCGTCGGCGAGCGTCGTGTCGACGTTGTTCTTCAGGTTGTCGAGGATGCGCGACACCGCGGAGCGCAGCGTCGCCGTGACGCCGACGCCGTTCAGCGCCTGCGCCTCCACGACCGGCGCGCCGTTGGTTTTCAGGTACGCGTTCATCTCCTCGACCGAGTCGACGTTCGGGAGGTCGCGCTTGTTGTACTGGAACACGATCGCGACCTTCTCCGGGTCGATGCGGTTGATCCGCAGGTTCGTCTTCAGATTCTCGAGGCTGTCGACGTTCGAGTTGCGCATCGTGTTCTGCGAGTCGGCGACGAAGACCACCCCATCGGCGCCGCGAAGCACGAGCTTCCGCGTCGCGTCGTAGAACACCTGCCCCGGCACCGTGTAGAGCTGCACCCGGACCTTCTGGCCCGCGATCGTCCCGAGCTCCATCGGCATGAAGTCGAAGAAGAGCGTCCGGTCCGTCTCCGTCGACATCGAGATCATCTTCCCCTTGTTCTCGAGCTTCGGGTTCCCGTAGATCTTCTCGAGGTTCGTCGTCTTCCCGCACAGACCGGGACCGTAATAGACGAGCTTCACCGTCACTTCATTGATCGCCTTGTTGATCAGGACCATTGGGCGAGGGCCTCCGCAGCGTGGGAGGAAGCTTAACAAAAGACGCGGACCGGAATGCAGCGCCTCGTCGAGCCGCGGAGCGGCGTTAGATCATTAGCCCGGCGCGTGAGCGCCGGGTCATGCGGGTGAACCACGATCTGAGCCGCGGAGCGGCGACATCGCTCCGTCCCAATAACCAGTCACTAGTGCCCAGTGACCTCTTAGAATGCTCCCCTCAATGTCTCTCGCCCCCGGCTCCACGGTCGGCCCGTACCAGGTGCTCGAGCTGCTCGGCGAAGGCGGCATGGGGCAGGTGTACCGCGGCCGCGATCCGCGGCTGGCGCGCGACATCGCCATCAAAATCCTGCCGCAGGACTCGACGGACGACACGCAGGCGGTGGCGCGGTTCGAGCGGGAGGCGCGCGCGGTCGCGGCGCTCTCGCATCCGAACATCGTGGCGATCCACGACTTCGGCGAACAGGACGGGACCTTTTACGTCGTCACGGAGCTGCTGCACGGCCGGACGCTGCGCAAGCGGATGGAAGAAGGGCCGCTCGGCTGGCGCAAGGCCGCCGAGATCGGATCGGAGATCGCCGAGGGGCTCGCGGCGGCGCATACGCACTCGATCGTCCATCGCGACCTGAAGCCGGAGAACGTCTTCATGCAGGACGACGGCCGCGTGAAGATCCTCGACTTCGGCCTGGCGCAGACCGACCCGCTGATGACCGACCGCGACGAAGCGATGGTCACCACCACGAAGTGGTTCCAGACGAATCCCGGCACCGTCATCGGGACACTCGGCTACATGTCGCCTGAACAGCTCCGCGGCGAGACCGTCGATCCGACCGCCGACCTCTTCTCCCTCGGCGTGATGCTCTTCGAGATGATCACGACGAAGAAGCCGTTCCACCGCAGCTCCGGTGCGGCGACGATCGCCGCGATCCTGCACGACGACATCCCGCGCGAGGACCTCGACGGCGCGGTCCCGGCCGAGCTGCAGCGGATCATCGAGACGTGCGTCGAGAAGAACCCGCAGGCGCGGTTCCAGTCGGCACGCGACCTCTCGCTGACGCTGCGCGCCATCAACAGCAGCTCCACGATCATCAACAGCGAGCTCCTCGCCAGCGTCACGAAGCGGAGGACGTCCAAGAAGTCGATCGACTCCATCGCCGTCCTGCCGTTCGCGAACGCGATGAAAGACCCGGAGAGCGAGTACCTCAGTGACGGGATCACCGAGGGGATCATCAACAAACTCTCGCAACTCCCGAAACTGAAGGTCATGGCCCGCAGCACCGTGTTCCGTTACAAGGGCCGCGACGCCGACGCGCAGACCGTGGGGCGCGAGCTGCGCGTCCGCGCCGTCCTCAGCGGACGGCTGCAGCACGTCGGCGAGCGGATCGTCATCAGCGTGGAGCTCGTCGACTCGCTCGACGGCGCGCAGCTCTGGGGCGAGACGTACAACCGGCGTCTGGCCGATCTCGTCGAGCTCCAGGAAGAGGTGTCGCGCGAGATCGTCGACCGGCTCAGCATCCGCCTCACCGGCGCCGAGAAAAAGAAGCTGAAAAAGAAGTCGACCGAGAACAGCGAGGCCTATCAGCTCTATCTCAAAGGCCGGTTCCAGTGGAACAAACGGACGGAAGACGGGCTGAAGCGCGGCATCGCGCTTTTCAATCAGGCGATCGAGAACGATCCGTCCTTCGCAAGCGCGTACGCCGGCCTCGCCGACAGCTACGTGACGCTCGCGACGAACATCCCGTTGCCGCCGCGCGAGA
>DASXIH010000216.1:0-2853 GCA_036498125.1 Thermoanaerobaculia bacterium | reverse complement strand
GGGAGACGTCGACGAGGCGATGAATGCCGCATCGGCGGTCGGCGATGACCGCATCCAGCGGATGGCGGGACGCCGCGTCAACCCGGAGAAGTGGACGCACGGCTCGGCCCAGGAGCGGTCGACGTGGTTCCGCCGCGGATTCGACTCCGGCCAAGTCTCCTCCTGCGACACGTTCGCGCATTAGCGCATCGCGATGGCGACGAGCATCGTGAAGATGACGGCGGCGAGGAACAGGATGACCGTCAGCGCGGCCGACGGGATACGGACGATTCTCACGCCCATTCGACACGCCGGCGCGCACTGACGAAACTTCATTTCTTGCGCGGCACGTTCCGGGTGGGGCGCCGACTCGCCGACGATGATCATCTCCGTCGCCGCCGTTTCCTCGCCGGGCGGGATGATGACGTCGCCGAGCCTGACCTCACCCGTAACGCCGGCGCGGTCGACGATCAGCGTCCGCGCGTCTTTGACGTACAAGTCTCCTCCTGCGACACGTTCGCGCATTAGGCCTCCACAAGAATGACGCCGGCTTTGGAGGGGCGGACGCCCTCGTCCGCCCAGCCGCGCGACAGCGCGGCTTCGCCGCGCCGGGCGGACGTGGGCGTCCGCCCCTCCAGGAGTCTTGCTAGCGCATCGCGATGGCGACGAGCATTCTCACGCCCCTTCGACACGCCGGCGCGCGCTGACGAAACTTCATTTCTTGCGCTGGCGCCGGCCGGAGCGGGGTTTCGGCGGTTGTGCGGCGCGTTCCGGGTGGGGCGCCGACTCGCCGACGATGATCATCTCCGTCCCTCGCGAGAGATAGGCGCGGCGCAGCAGCTCGCCGTTGATGAAGAGAGCGTCGGGAGCGCGGTAGACGTACGCCTCGCCGCGCGCGTTGCTCTCCACCATCACGAAATGCTGCACGACCTTCCTGCGGAGGAACTCGATCGCCGCCGTTTCCTCGCCGGGCGGGATGATGACGTCGCCGAGCCTGACCTCACCCGTCACTCCGGCGCGGTCGACGATCAGTGTCCGCGCGTCTTTGACGTCGATGACGCGCACCATCGGCGCGGCGAAGAGGGAGCTCGCAGAGAGAAAGAGAACGAAGAAGAAGAATGAACGCATTGCATAGTCGTGGTGCCGCGTTGATTGAGAGACGCGTGGCGCGTTCAGGTGGGGAGCTGCAAGGATAGCACGTCGTCGTGCGCCGGAGCGACGGCCGCCGGCAGTTCGACGATGAATGTCGATCCCTTCCCGGCACCATCGCTCGTCGCGCGAACGCTCCCCCCGTGCAGCTCCGTCAGGTGGCGCACGATGGCGAGACCGAGTCCGAGGCCGCCGTGCAAGCGCTTGGCGCCGCTGTCGGCCTGACGGAAACGGTCGAAGACGAAGGGGAGGAACGCAGCGTCGATTCCGGGGCCGTCATCGCTGATGGTAATGCGCGCGTGATCGTCGGCCCGCTCCACCGTCACGTCGATCCGGCCGTTGCGGTGGCCGAACTTGATCGCGTTCGCGAGGAGGTTCCACATCACCTGCTGGAGGCGATCGGCGTCGCCGGCCACCATGCCGTTCCAGCGCGAGGCGTCGACGCCGATCGTGATCTGCTTCGCCTCGCTCGCCGGACGGAGCGTTTCGATCGCCGCATCGACGACGAGCCGGAGGTCGACCGGCTCGCGGTCCAGGCGGAACTTGCCGAGGACGATCGAAGAGACGTCGAGGATGTCTTCGATCAGCTTCGCCTGCGCGCGCGTCGACCGTTCGATGGCGTCGAGTGCCGTCTTGTGCGTCTCCGGATCGAAGTGCCCGAGGTTGAGCATGCGCACCCAGCCGAGGGTGGCGGTCATCGGCGTTCGCAGCTCGTGGGAGATCGTGGCGAGGAACTCGTCCTTCGCGTTGCTCGCCTCGACGGCCGCGCGGTAGAGCTGCGCGTTGTCGATGGCGATGGCAGCGCGGCGGGCGATCAGCTCTCCCATGCTCGCGTCGTCGTCGGTGTAACGCCCCGGCTGGGCCGTCATGAAAGTCACCGCGCCGATCGTCCGTCCGCGCGCCACCATCGGCGCCACGAGCATCGATCCGAAGCCGAGCTCGCGAACGAGCGCCGCATGCTCCGGGCCGGAGCTCGCCCGCGTCAGAAACTGCTCGTCGAGTTTGTTGAGGATCGTCGGTTTCTGGTGGCTGATCGACTCGGTGACCGGCTGCGGGAGATCGCGCCGCGGCGGGAACTCGGTCATCATCCGTTGCGCCAGCGCATCCTTTTTCGGGTCGCGATGCGCGACGGCGATGCGCCGCGCGTGCCCTTCGTCGTCGATGAAGCTGACGGCGCACCAGTCTCCGAGGGGACTGAGCGCGAGGCGGACGGCCGCCGGAATGGTCTCCTCGTAGTCGAGCGACGACGCGAGGACGTCGCTCACTTCGTTGAGCATGCGCATCGATTCCGAGGTCGCCCGCTCGCCGCGCAACTCGTCCTCGCGCCGTTTCGAGAGCGCCGCGGTCAGCGCGACGCCGAGGGCGGCGAAGACGAAGGTCTGGGCGAATGCTTCCGGCCGTGACTGGAAAACGCCGTAGCGGACCACGAAGAAGCTGGAGAGGAGGATGGTCAGCAGCGAAGCGCGGAGGCCGCAGAAGATCGCGCTGGCGAAAACGGCGCAGAAGAACAGAAAGAACGGCCGATTGCCGAACAGCCCCGTGTACGAGGTCTGGATGACCGCGGCGGCGGCGACGAGAAGAACCGCCAGGATGTACCGGAAAAGGGGGCGCATCGGGCTATGGCTTGCGGGCAGTGTAGCAGTGTGGGGAGTGGGGAGTCGGGAGTGGGCAGCCGACTCCCGACTCCCCACTCCCGACTGGAGTTGACCCGGTTTCGTGGACACC
>DASXIH010000215.1:0-6947 GCA_036498125.1 Thermoanaerobaculia bacterium | reverse complement strand
TGAACCGCCTCGCTCTCATCCACCCTTCGGCTCATCCCTCTAGCGTACGGCTAAGCCGCTAAGTTAGCGCCTATGCTCCCTACGGGAGAGGGTGGCCCGAAGGGCCGGGTGAGGGGCGTGCCCCCGCCCTAACCCAGGAACACCGCGCCCAGCGCCGCGAACACCGAGACCTTCATCAACGCCTCGGACCGGCGATGCAACCGCATGAACTCGGTCCGTGCCCGCCCCATCGCCGGCTCCAGGTACCCGATTTCGTAGAGGACAATCGCGCTCAGCAACGTGAGCAGGACCCACCGCGCAGCGATCCAGGGCGAAGACGCATGCCGCTCCCACTCGACGTGCTTCACACCGGCCGCGAGGAGCGCGACGAGGATCGCGCCGAGCCGGAGGCGTGAGAACCGCCGTAAAATCGTCCCGAAGATGGCGCCGGCCTCCGAACGCTGCAACCGGCGAAAGAGCTCCGGCGCGGTCAGAGCGCCGAGAGCGATCGCCCCGCCGATCCAGAGCGCAAGCGCCACGTGGTAAACGAAGCTCACCGTCATGTAGAAAAGGTTCGGCATGAACACACTCCTCTTCCTCGCTACGGTCATTCTCTCGTCAAACACGACGGCGCCGTCATCGGTAGGGCGTCACGGCTGCGGGCCGAAGCTCTCGGTGATGATGGCGTCGGCGTCGAGCTCGAGGTCGCGGAGGATGGTGCGGGTGCGATCGAGGAACGGGTCGAAGCCGGCGGCCATGATGGTGGCGCTGGCGAGTGATTTCCGGTTGCGCTCGATCAGCGTCTCGATATGGCCGCTCTCGTGGACGATCGCACCGCTGCGCGCGAGCGGGTCGAAGTCGGCGGCATAGAGAATGTAGCGGCGGTCGGGCTCGTAGAGCACGGTGATCGCCCGCTCGTCGTTTACGGCGAGCATGTGCAACACGATGCTGCGTATCGGCGCGATGCCGGTGTCGCCTGCGAGGAAGACGACCGGCTTCGGGTCACTCTTCGGCAGAAGAAACTCGCCGTACGGGCCGTCGATCGTGACGTCCGCGCTGGTCTTCAGGTTCTTCAGCGCGCTGCCGCCACGCCCCGGTCCGAGGCGGACGCAGAGCTGGATCTCCTTCGGACGCTCGGGCGCCGAGGCGATGGTGTAGGCGCGCGACACCCCTTCCGGAAAGCGGAAGTTCACCCACTGCCCCGGCTGGAACTCGAAGCCGTCGTCGAGCGAGATGGTGATCTGGAGGACGTTCGGCGCGAGCTCCTGAATCTCGCTCACGACCGCTGGGTGGTTGCGCACGGGCGAAGTCTAATGGAGGTTACGGGGTCGCGGGGTTACGGGGTTGCGCTCACCACATCCCGCTCTTGGCTAGCTTGGAGACCTTCTTGAGCAGCCGGTCCTTCTTGAAGCCGCGGAGGTGGTCGACGTAGAGCATGCCGTTGAGGTGATCGGTCTCGTGGCACATGGCGCGCGCCATGAGGCCGTCGCCCCACAGCTCCCGCTGCACGCCGGTGCGGTCGAGGTAGCGCAGTTTCGCGCGCGCGGGACGGACCACGGTCTCGGTGAAATCAGGGATCGAGAGGCAGCCTTCGTCCTCGGCCTGCTCCCCTTCCCGCTCGACGACCTCCGGGTTGACGCAGACATGCAGGTCGCCCGGCTTTTTGCCGACCGAAATGTCGATGACGCAGAGCCGCTTCGCGATCCCGACCTGATTCGCGGCGAGACCGACGCCCGGCGCCGCGTACATCGTCTCGATCATGTCGTCGATCAGCTTCTGCAGCGCGTCATCGAACGTCGTGATCAGCTCGGCCGGCTTGCGAAGAACGTCGTTGCCGTACTTGACGATCGGAAGAACGGCCAAACGTTAGGCGCCCTTCTTCTTCAGATTCTCGATCATCGCTTCGACCGTGTGCTTCGCGCGGCGTTTGTAGAACTCGTCGAGGACGCGGCGGATGCCGGGATACTTCGCGAGCGCGTTGTCGAGCTTCGTCTTGTCGAGGCGCAGGAGCTCCGTCCGCTGGCTCGCGGTGATCGTCGCGGTGCGCGGCTTTCCGGTGAGCACGCTGACCTCGCCGAAGAAGTCGCCCTCGCCGAGCTGCGCGAGGTAGACCGGCGAGCCCGCCTTGCCGCGCGTGTAGACCTTCACCTCCCCGGAGGCGATGAGGTACATCGACGAGCCGGCGTCGCCTTCGCTGATGATGATGTCGCCCTGGTTGTGCGTCTCGCCTTCCATCTCGCGCACGAGGGCGTCGCGTTCTTCCTCGCTGAGGACCTCGAACAGGGGACTCTTCGGAACCTTCTGCTTGAAGAGCGGCTCGTCCTTCCCCGGCTCCGGCTCGGACTTCGCGCCGCTCTGGGCGCTCAGCTTCTCCGCCTTCTTCCGGACGGCGATCGCCTGGACCGTGAGGCCGTTGTCCTCGTAGTACTTCGCCGTCGCTTCGTACTGCACGATGGCCTCGGCGGCGTTTCCGGAGCCGGCGAGCGAGTCGGCGTACTGCAGCCGGATCCGCGGATTGTTCGGGTACTTTTCGAGGTCCGCTTTCAGCAGCGGAACCGCGCGAGCGTACTCGCGCTTCGCGAGCAGCGACGCGCCGCTTTCGGTGTCAGGCATGGCCGCGAGATTGTATCCGGGAGTTGTGAGTCGGGAGTAGGGAGTCGACGGAGCTCGACTCCCGACTCACCACTCCCCGATCAGTACTTGATTCGCTTGAGCTCGAGCTTCGCGGAGGCGGCGGATGACGAGTACGGGTAGCGGCGGATGACCTCGTCGAGCGTGTTGCGGGCCATGCCGAGGTCACTGCTCTTTTCATACGCGAGGGCGGTCTTGAAGAGCGCATCCGGCGCTTTGTTCGCCTCGGAGAACTCCACCGTGACGCGCCGGTAGAACTTCATCGCCTCGGCGTAGTTGCCGACGACGAAGTAGGTCTCGCCCATCCAATACAGCGCGTTGTCCGCGAGCTCGCCCGTCGGATCGGCGTCGAATACCTGCTGGAACGTCTTGCGCGCGTCGTCGTACTTGCCGCGCCCGTAGAGCATCAAGCCGTTGCGGTACATGTCCGCGACGCCCGCGGCGACGAGCGCGCGCGACTCCGGCACGGGTGCGGGGGCCGTTGTCGTTCTCGATGGGGTGGCGGGCACCGCCGCGGTCGGCGGCGCCACACCCTGTTCCAGCTTGTTCATCCGCTCGTTCAGCACGTCGATCCGCTCGAGCAGCTCCGTCATCGACGTCTGGATCTCCGTGAGCCGCGCGTCGGCGTTGGGGCTCGACGGCTGCGAGAGGTCCGCCGGAGGGACCGTCTGCGGCACGACGAGATCAGGATCGCCGTGGCGCGATGCTCACGCGGCGAAGATCACGAGGGCGGCAGCGGCGGCGACACGTTTCATGACGTTGCGAGGTTCTTCTTCGCCCGGGAAGCGTACTCGCTCTTCGGGAACTCCGTGACGACGCGCTCGTAGTACAGCCGCGCCTCACCCTTGCGCCCGAGGTGCTGGAGGCAGGACGCGAGGTCGAAGAAGGCGGCGTCGCGCTCGTTGTACTGCCCGTACTGGTCGATGAGACCGTTCAGGCGCAGCATCGCGGCGTTCCAGCTCCGGCGCTTCATGTAATAGCGGGCGATCATGTGCTCGTGCTTCGCGAGGCGGTTGAGGACGTCCTGCCGCCGGGTGTCCGCTTCGGAGCGCAACGCGCTTTTCGGATACGCGCGGATCATGTCGTCGAACTTGTCGAGCGCCTCGCGCGTCTTCGCCGGATCGCGGTCCGGCCTCTCCATCTGCTTGTAGGACACCATCGCGATCTGGAGCATCGCGTAGTCCGACCGGTCGCTGCCGGGAAAGCGATTGACGAAGTCGCGGTACTTGTACTGCGCCTCGACGAGGTTCACCGGATCGCCCTGCATGTAATACGTGTCGGCGACGCGCAGCAGCGCGCGGCGTCCGAGCGGGTCGTTGGGATAGGACTCGTAGATGTGCTGGTAGTAGGTGCGCGCTTTCGGGTACTTTTTCTTCGCGAACCACTCCTCGCCGCGCTGGAAGACCTGTTCTTTCGTCAGGCTGACGAACTCCGGGTTCACACGGATCACCGGCTGCCGGTTGCTGTGATGGCAGGCCGGGACCGTCAGCGCGAGGAGCGCCAACACCGCGACCGGTAAAGCTTTGCTTCGACTCAATTTGCCTCCGTGGGGAACTACGCTCTGAGAGTGCTAACAGCGGTCCGGATCGCTTCCATTGCAGCGACCCGGTCGGGTTTCCCGAATACGGCTGACCCGGCAACGAGAATCGTGGCGCCGGCGCCCGTCACCGCCGGAGCGGTGTGTGCGTCGATGCCGCCGTCCACCTCGATCTCGACCTGGAGCCCCCGCTCCCGGACCAGTTGCGAGATATGACGTATCTTCGGCACCACAGGTTCGATGAACTTTTGGCCGCCGAAGCCGGGATTGACCGTCATGACCAGGACGTAGTCGCAGAAATCGATCGCCGTAGAGAGAGATTCCGCCGGAGTCGCCGGGTTCAGCGCGATCCCCGCCTTCGCCCCGCCGTCACGAATCAGTTGCAATGCGCGCTGGAGGTGCGGCTCGGCCTCGAAGTGCACCGAGATCATGTCCGCGCCGGCGTCGAGGAACGCGGCGATGTACTTCTGCGGCTCCTCGATCATCAGATGACAGTCGAACGGGAGCTTCGACTGCGCCCGGCACGCCTTGACGATCGCCGGCCCGATCGTGAGGTTCGGCACGAAATGGCCGTCCATGACGTCGAGGTGCAGCAGGTCCGCGTCGCGCTCAATGGTCTGCAGCTCCTCGGCGAGCCGGGAGAAGTCAGCAGAGAGCAGCGAAGGCGCGATCTTGATCATTATTGAGTGCTGGTGGGCTGCTCGATGATCCCCTCTTCCTGCTTGCTCACGACCACCGAAATGGCGTCGCGCGCGCTGACAGGCGCCCCCCGGAGCGGAAACTGGCGAATGATAATGCCGTCGCGGATGCCGGGATACGCCTCGTACTTCACCGTCGCGATCTTGAGGCCGTGCCCTTCGATGTAGGGGCGGATCTCGTCGAGCGGATGATCGATGAGGTCGGGCATCACGTAGGGCGTGGGCGCCGGCGGGACCGAGACGAGCAGCGAGACCGGCGTCTGCGCGGGGACGACCGTCCCTTTCGGCGGATCGGCGGAGATGATCCCGTTCAGGTTCGCCACGTCCGCATACGCGAGGTTGCCGAGCTTGAGGTTCTGCTGGCCGAGGCGCAGGACCGCCGTACCGGCCGAGGTGCTGTCGAGATCGGGAACGCGGATGACGAGCGGGCCGGCCGAGAGCTCGACGCGGATCGTCGTCCCGCGTTTGATCAGGTTCGTGTTGCCCGGATCGCGGTTTTGCCAGACGACGGAGCCGGCCGGTACCTTGTCCGAATTCCGCTTCGCCTTCGGGTCGATGATGAGATTGACGCCGAGGTCGCCGCAGACCGCGCGCGCCTGCGAGACCGACTTCCCGATCAGGTTCGGCGTCGGGAGCGACGTTCCGCGGACGAAGAAGTTGAACCAGAAATAGGTGGAGGCGCCGAAGACGACGAAAAGAATGGCGACGAAGAGGATGTTGACGAGACAGCCTCGCTTCATCCGCGCTCGCTCTTCTGATGCTCCGCGCGGTACTCGGCCTCGTCGTACTTCCGCTCGGGCGACCGGACGAGATAGAGCGGGATGAGGGCTTCCTTCCAGACGTCCTCGACCCGCTGGGCGAAGACGAACTTCAACTCGCTCTTGATCTCTTCCGGCACTTCGTTGAGGTCCTTGCGGTTGCCTTCCGGCAGCACGACCGTCTTCACGTTCGCGCGATGCGCGGCCATCACTTTTTCCTTGATTCCACCGACCGAGAGAACCTTACCACGCAGCGTGATCTCGCCCGTCATCGCCACGTCGTGGCGCACGGGACGCTCCCCCATCACCGAGGCGATGCACGTCGCGATCGCCACGCCGGCCGACGGGCCGTCCTTCGGAATCGCCCCCGCCGGGAAGTGGATGTGGACATCGTGCTCGCTGAACATCCGGTCGTCGATCTCGAGCTCGGACGCCTTCGAGCGGACGTACGAGTACGCCGCCTGAACCGACTCGCGCATGACGTCGCCGAGCTGGCCGGTGACCGTCGTACGCCCGCTCCCGTTCATCCGCGTCGCCTCGATGAACATGATCTCGCCGCCGAAGGACGTCCAGGCGAGACCGGTCGTGACGCCAATCTCCGGATTCCGCTCCGCGAACTCGTGCTCGTACGACGGGAGGCCAAGGTACGGCTCGACGTCCTTCACGTCGACGGAGTACTTCTCTTCGTCCTGGTTCTGTGTGTCACCACCCGAGGCGACCTTGCGCGCGATCTTGCGGAGAATCGTCGCCAGGTTGCGCTCCAGGTTCCGGACGCCCGACTCCGCCGTGTACTCGCGGATAACCATCAGAATCGCGTCGTCGGTGATTGTCACCTGATCGGCGCCGAGGCCGTGATTCTCGAGCAGCTCCGGGATGAGGTGACGCTTCGCGATCTCCAGCTTCTCCCGCTCCGTGTAGCCGGAGAGCCGGATGATCTCCATCCGGTCGCGCAGCGGCGACGGGATCATGTCGATGATGTTCGCCGTGCAGATGAAGAGCGTGTGCGAGAGGTCGTACGGGATCTCGAGATAGCGGTCGACGAACGCGTGGTTCTGCTTCGGATCGAGCACCTCGAGCAGCGCGCTCGACGGATCGCCGCGGAAGTCCTTCCCGATCTTGTCGATCTCGTCGATCATGATCAGCGGGTTGTTCACGCCGACCTGGATGTAGCTCTGGATCAGCTTCCCCGGCATCGCGCCGATGTACGTCTTGCGATGCCCGCGGATCTCCGACTCGTCGGTCACCCCGCCCACCGCCATCCTGATGAACTTCCTCCCCAACGCCTCGGCGATCGCCGTTCCGAGCGACGTCTTGCCGACGCCCGGAGGTCCGGCGAAGCAGAGA
>DASXIH010000214.1:0-2252 GCA_036498125.1 Thermoanaerobaculia bacterium | reverse complement strand
GCCGCTATCACGCCGCTCACGAGCAGTCCGATCATCACGAGACCGAGGACATAGCGGTAGTAGATGAAGACGTGCGTCGTGTGCGTCTTGAGATAGCGGAGCAGGAACCAGATCGAGGCGTAGCCGGTGATGAAGGAGACGACGATCGAGACGATGATCGGCGTCCAACCGAGCGACGCGAGATGGTGACGCTCCTTGATCAGCTCGAGCAGCCCGGCGCCGCCGACCGCGGGGATCGAGAGCAGGAACGAGTAACGCGCCGCGGTTGGGCGATCGATCTTGCGAAAGAGAGCCGCCATGATCGTCGAGCCGCTGCGCGATGAGCCGGGGATCAGCGCGAGGCACTGTCCGATCCCGATCGTGACGGCATCCGCCACCGTCATGTCGTCGAACTGGCGCAACTGAGCGCGTTTCGCGAACAGTTCGGCGATCTGCATCAGGATCGCGACTACGATCACCATCGTGACGATCACCCAGAGGCTCCGGAACGTCGTCTCGATGTGCTTCTTCAGCAGCAGGCCGAGGATGACGACCGGAATCGTTCCGATCACCACCAGCCACGCCTCGCGGGAGTCGACGTCCTTCAGCGGATGCCGGTTCACGAGCCCGCGGAAGAACCCGCCGATCAGCCGGACGATGTCGCGGAAGAAGTAAATGATCGCAGCGAGCAGCGTCCCGAACTGGATGACGGCCGACGCCGCGGCGCCGGGATCGCCCCACCCGAGGAGCATGGGGACGATCTCGAGATGCGCCGTGGACGAGATGGGGATGAACTCGGTGAGGCCTTGAACGAGGCCGAGAACAATGGCTTCAATGATCGGCATCTACATTTCCCACACGACCGGCAAAATCATCGGCCGGCGTCCCATTTCTTTTCGGAAATAGCGTTTCAAAGCGGCGCGGAGCTTCTCCTGCAAAAGACCGCTCTCGCGCAGCTCCTCCGCAGCCCCTTCATTGATTATGCCGACGACGATCTGCCGCACTTCGTCCAGGACGTCCTGACTGGCGTCGACGTGTACCAGACCTCGCGTGATGATCTCCGGATCGCGGATGAGCTTCGCGTTGCTGTCGAGGATCACCACGACGATCACGAAGCCATCCTCGGCGAGGTGCTGCCGGTCGCGGACGACGACCTCCGGCACCTCCTCCGCCTCGGCGTCGATGAATACCTTTCCTTGGGGCACGCGCTCCTCACCGACACTGATCGCGTCCGGCGTGATGGTCGCCACTTGACCGTTCGTGATCACGACGCCGTGCGGCACGCCGACGTCCTTGGCGAGACGTGCGTGGTGGATGAGATGCCGCAGCGTCCCGTGCATCGGGATGAAGAACTTCGGCCGCGTCATGTTGAGCATCAGCTTCAGCTCTTCCTGACACGCGTGCCCGGAGACGTGAGTGTCGGGCTGCTCGTGCGAGATGACGTCCGCACCGCGGCGATAGAGGTTGTCGATGAGGTGCGACACCGCCCGCTCGTTGCCCGGAATCGTCCGCGCCGAGATGACGACGACGTCGCCCTCCTCGACCGTGATCTGTTTGTGTTCCCCGACCGCCATGCGGGAGAGTGCCGACGCCGGTTCGCCCTGCGTGCCGGTGGTCATGATCACGAGCTCGCGCGGATTCAGCTCGCTGCCGGACGCGCGGACCTCGCGCGGGATGCGGAGATACCCGAGGCGCTCCGCGGTCTCCGTGTTGTCGACGAGCGACCGGCCGATCATCAGCACCTTGCGCCGGTGCTTGCGCGCAAGGTCGACCACCTGTTGCACGCGGTGAATGTGCGATGCGAAGGTGGTGACGATGATCCGGCCCTTCGCCTGGCTGAAGACGCGATCGAGACCGCTTCCGACCGTGCGTTCCGAGGGACAGTGCCCGGCGACCAGCGCGTTGGTCGAATCGGAGGCGAGAAGGAGAACGCCCTCCTCGCCGTAGTGGGCGAAGCGCGCGATGTCGGTCGTCTTCTGATCGATCGGCGTGTGGTCGATCTTGAAGTCGCCGGTGTGAATGACCGTGCCGAGCGGAGTGCCGATCGCGTAGCCGACGGCGTCGACGATCGAGTGCGTGACGCGGAGCGCCTCAACGCGGAACGGGCCGGCCTCGACGGTCTCGCGCGGCGCGATGCCGCGCAATTCGATGTCGTCGACGCCGAGCTCCTCGAGCTTGTCGCGCACGAAGCCGAGAGTGAGCGGGAGGCCGTACACCGGCAGCGGAACGCGCTCCAGGAGAAACGGCAACGCGCCGATGTGGTCCTCGTGACC